>JBEVOS010000057.1:0-16242 GCA_040507435.1 Caulobacterales bacterium
GCATTCGCGTCCGCCGGTTCGACGGCAGCGCAGTAAATCAAGACAAGACACCGCGCGCCGGACATCAAGGTCCGGTTAGCAGGTAAAGGATTGGATGATGGCAACGACTTCCGCGACCGCCCCCGCCCACGACGATCACCGCCCCAGCATTTATGACTGGAAGCGGTGGGTCTATTCGACCAACCATAAGGACATCGGCACGATGTACCTTATCTTCGCGATCGTCGCGGGGATAATCGGCGGCGCGCTTTCGGGCCTTATCCGTTGGGAACTGGCCGAGCCGGGCGTGGGCGTGCTGACGCAATTGCCGTGGATTCACGACATCGACAGCGCCAAGCACTACTACAACACGATTGTCACCTATCACGGCCTGATCATGATCTTCTTCATGGTGATGCCGGCGATGATCGGCGGGTTCGGCAATTGGTTCGTGCCGCTGATGATCGGCGCGCCGGACATGGCGTTCCCGCGCATGAACAATATTTCGTTCTGGCTGCTGCCGGCGTCGTTCGCGCTCGCGTGCATCTCGATGATCGTGCCGGGCAATGGCGTGCATCCGGGCTTCGGTGGGGGATGGACGCTCTATCCGCCGCTCTCGACATCCGTCACGCACCATGACGGCCCGGCGATGGATTTGTTGATCCTCTCGCTGCACATCGCGGGCGCAAGCTCGATCCTTGGCGCGATCAACTTCATCACCACGATCTTCAACATGCGCGCGCCGGGCATGACGCTCCACCGTATGCCGCTGTTCGTCTGGTCGATCCTCATCACGGTGTTCTTGCTGCTGCTCGCACTGCCCGTTCTCGCAGGCGCGCTGACCATGCTGCTGACGGACCGCAATTTCGGCACGCAATTCTTCGAACCGGCTGGCGGCGGCGATCCGGTGATGTACCAGCATCTGTTCTGGTTCTTCGGCCACCCCGAAGTTTACATCCTCATTCTGCCGGGCTTCGGCATGATCTCGCAGATCGTGTCCACGTTCTCGAAGAAGCCAGTGTTCGGCTATCTCGGCATGGCCTACGCCATGGTTTCGATCGGCTTCATCGGCTTCATCGTGTGGGCGCACCACATGTACACAGTCGGCATGGGCCTCGATCTTGAAGCCTACTTCGTCGCCGCAACGATGGTCATCGCGGTCCCGACAGGCATCAAAATCTTCTCGTGGATCGCCACGATGTGGGGCGGCTCGATCAGCTTCTCCGTACCGATGCTCTGGGCGATCGGCTTCATTTTCTTGTTCACGCTTGGCGGCGTCACCGGCGTCGTGCTCGCGAATAGCGGCATCGATACGGTCTTGCACGACACGTATTACGTCGTCGCGCACTTCCATTACGTGCTCTCGATGGGAGCTGTGTTCACGATCTTCGCCGGCTTCTACTATTGGCTGCCGAAGATGAGCGGCTATCGCTACAATGGCTTCCTTGGCGGACTGCACTTCTGGGTCACGTTTGTCGGGGTCAACATGATCTTCTTCCCGCAGCACTTCCTTGGTCTGCAGGGCATGCCGCGCCGCTACATCGATTACCCCGATGCGTTCGCGCATTGGAACCTAATCTCGTCTTACGGTTATGTCGTCGCTGCGATCGGCGTGCTGATCTTCCTCGTCATGTTGGTCGAGCATTTCGTGGTGCGCCGTAAGGCCGGCGCTAATCCGTGGGGCGAGGGCGCGACAACGTTGGAGTGGACGCTTTCATCGCCGCCGCCGTTCCACCAGTTCAGCGAGTTGCCGGTCATCAAACCGGACGCGCATCACTAGGAGGCAGTCGGGCAAAACGGGAATGAGGCGGTAGGCGCGCACTGCGCGATCAATATTGCCATACAACCCTATTGCCCTACTGACTTGAACATGACCGATATTAGCGCCTTTCCTGCACAGGCCGCGTCTGCGAGTGACTATATCGCGCTGCTCAAACCGCGCGTGATGAGCCTCGTCGTGTTCACCGGCATTGTTGGCTATCTCTGCGCTCCAGGCGCGGGCGATATCGTGCTTGGATTTTCGGCGATCCTCGCGCTCGCGGTCGGCGCCGGGGCGTCTGGCGCGCTTAACATGTGGTACGATTCCGATATCGACGCGCGCATGGCGCGGACGGCGTCTCGGCCCGTTCCGTCTGGCCGTGTGTCTCGCGAAGAAGCGCTCGGGCTCGGCGTCACGCTTTCCGTTCTAAGCGTTCTGACGATGATCCTTGCGGCTGGCCTTTTTGCCGCCGCGCTGCTGGCGTTCACGATCTTCTTTTACGCCGTTGTTTATACGATGTGGCTGAAGCGCTCGACGCCCCAGAATATCGTCATCGGCGGGCTCTCCGGCGCGCTTCCGCCGGCGATCGCTTGGGCCGCAAAGACTGGCGGCCTTGCGCTCGATCCGGTTATCCTCGTCGCCATCATTTTTATGTGGACGCCGCCGCATTTCTGGGCGCTCGCGCTGACGCAATCGCGCGATTACCGGAATGCAGGCGTGCCGATGCTCCCCGTCACAGACGGCGCCAAGTCAACACGGCTGCACATTCTCGCTTATTCGCTAATTTTGGCGCCGCTGGCGTGCGCGCCGCTTGCGACTGGGCTTGGCGGCCCGCTCTATGCTGTGGTTTCAATCGCTGGCGGGATCGCCTTCGTGGCGCTGGCGGTGCGCGTCGCATTTTCGAAGGCGGGAGATTTGGCGGAGGGCGGCGAGGTGTACGCCGCCAAGGCTGAGAACAAATCAGCGCTTCATCTTTTCATTTTCTCGATTTTCTACCTGACAGCCTTGTTCGCTGCGCTGCTTATCGAGCGCATTGCTGGGGCTGTTCTAGGGTGACAGAGTTCCTCAAACTTACGCCCGAACAAGAAAAGGCGCGTAAGCGGCGCAATGTCTGGATCGCGCTGGCGCTCTTCGCCTTCATGGTGCTGGTGTTCCTCATCACCGTCACCCAGATGAAGGCAGGCGTGCTGAATCGGCCGCTATGACAAAAACGACGAACAAAATGCGCCTTACAGCGCTGCTGGCCGCCGCCGCCGTCGCTGCGATGGTCGGGCTCTCGTTTGCAGCGGTTCCGCTTTACGACATGTTCTGCAAGGTCACCGGTTATGGCGGCACAACGCAGACCGCGACCGCCGCGCCAAGCCGTGTGCTCGAGCGTTCGATCGAGGTGCATTTCGACACCAATGTCGCGCAGGGGCTGCCGATCCGATTTGTCCCGCGCGAGGCGAACCAGACGCTGCGCATCGGCCAGACGGGGCTGGCTTTCTTTGAGGTTGAGAACACGTCGGACCATCCAGTGACGGCCGTGGCGACATTCAACGTCGCCCCCCACGCGACCGGGGTGTTCTTCCAGAAGCTGCAATGCTTCTGCTTTCAGGACCGCGTGTTCCAGCCGGGCGAGAAGGCGACTTTGCCAGTCCTTTATTTCATTGATCCGGCGATCGTGGATGAGCGCGAAACGCGCGACATCTCTCAGATCACACTTTCCTACACGTATTTCCCGACGCCGGATCAGGGCGGCTCGTAAGGCAGGAAACTGGCGCCAGGTTGAGTGTGACCACCCGTCGCTTGGCTGGCTTCGCAGTGTGGGTTAAACCCCCCAAAACCCGACGAATCTCAGGGCTGAGGGACGAGAATGGCGCACGCCGAGGTCAAGCACGACTATCACCTTGTGAATCCGAGCCCCTGGCCGATCGTGGCGTCGGTCGCCGCGTTCTTGAGCGCCGTCGGCTTCGTGGTCTGGGTCAAGGGCATTCACAAAGTCGCGGAGACAGCCGCGCTTGAAGGCGGCGCGCGATTCTGGGGCGATCTCTCGAACATTTTCCTCACCAAAGGCTCGCTTTGGATCGCGGGCGCTGGCGCGGTGCTTCTTGCTTTCACATTCATCGGCTGGTGGCGCGATGTCATCAAAGAGAGCCGCTCAGGCGATCACACGCCGATCGTCGATCTGCATTTGCGCTATGGGATGATCCTCTTCATCGCGTCCGAAGTGATGTTCTTCGTGGCGTGGTTTTGGGTTTTCTTCGAGCTCGCGATTTTCCACGGCCATCGCGCCGATTGGATCGTGCCGACATGGGATGATGCGACCAAGGCGGCTTGGGCGAATTGGCCGCCGCCGCATGTCGAAACGTTCGAGCCTTTCCACCTTCCGCTTATCAACACGCTCATTCTGTTGTTATCGGGGACGACCGTGACGTGGGCTCACCACGCGTTGCAGAAGGGTGATCGCGAAGGCGCAAAGTGGGGCTTGGTGCTGACCGTTTTGCTTGGCTGCGTGTTCACCTACGTGCAGTTCTTTGTCGAGTATCCAGCGCGCGGCTTCCACTTCGGCAACATGAACGATGTGACTAACGCCAATCTTTATGGCGCGTCCTTCTTCATGGCGACGGGCTTCCACGGATTCCACGTCATCATCGGAACGATCTTCCTCGCGGTTTGCTTGCTGCGCCTGCTGATCGGCCATTTTACGCCGCAAAAGCATTTCGGTTTCGAGGCGGCGGCTTGGTATTGGCACTTCGTCGATGTGGTGTGGCTGTTCCTGTTCACCTTCGTCTACGTGACGCCGTACCTCTTTATGGAGCAGTGACGGCTTGACGGCGCCTTCTCCCTTTGTTGCGGGTGTGCGTTCGCGCTGCCCGCAATGCGGCGAGGGGCGTCTGTTTTCTGGCTATCTCCAGTTCGCGGACCGATGTGAGACGTGCGGCGCGGATTTTAAGATTGCAGACGCAGGCGATGGTCCCGCCGTTTTTGTGATTTTTATCGTCGGCGCCATCGTCACGCCGTTTCTGTTTATTCTTCAGTTCGGTTTTGATCTTCCGGGTTGGCTTTCTATCACGCTGACGATGATCGCCACGGTGGTTTTGTGTCTCGCTCTCTTGCCGCCGTTCAAAGCGACGCTGTTTGCGCTGCAGTGGAAGAATAAGGCCAGCGAAGTTCGCAACGACGACGTCGCACTCGACGATCATTAATCAGCGCAGGACGCGCCATGCTGTCATTCCGCCCGCTTCCGATCATGTCGCTCTTCGCCGTGGTGGCGCTCGCCATTCTTGTCGCGATGGGCTCGTGGCAATGGCGCCGGTACGAAGACAAGGTCCGCGCAGCGAAGACGCCCCCTGCGGAGATGACGCTCGTCGAGTATAGCCCGCTGCCTGAAGGCCTGCAGCTCGTCTACGGCGTGCGCGACAGCGAACCGGGCTGGCGCGTGTTCGCGCCGGTGCGGGACGGCGACACGGTGGTTTTTGTCGACAGTGATTTCGTGCCAGGGCCTGAAGCGCCGAGTTGGCGCGATATCCGCTATCCGCGCGCACTTACTTACGATGCGCCTATTCAAGGCGCTTCTGTCCGGCCTGGCCCGCCGAGCGTTCTCGCTTCGCCGCCGCGGCCGATGGACCGGATCTGGTATGATATCGACCTCGACGCGATGGCGCGGACCGCGGGGCTTGGCCAAGTCGCGGATTACTATATCGCAGCGCCTTATGTGGGCGCGGATGGGCGCACGCAGGCTAATCCCTTCGCGCGCATTCTCGATCCTCTGCCGCCTGAGCGGCATCTCGGCTACGCTGTGACGTGGTGGGGGTTGGCGCTCATGCTCGTGGGTGTCTATTTCGCGTATCACATCAGCGTCGGGCGTCTTCGGCTCCGGCCAGCAGAAGCAGAGTAGATGCGTTACATCTCAACGCGCGGCGAAAGCCCTGCGGTTTCATTTTTCGACGCTGTGCTTGCGGGGCTTGCGCCCGATGGCGGGCTTTATGTGCCGGAAGCTTGGCCGACCGAACTCAACGATGCTGAGTTTCGCCGTCAGTCCGCGACAAGCCATTTCGTTTACACCGCGCTGCATGCGCTGCGTGCGTTCGCGGGCGATGATCTCACGTATGTGGAAGCCGGCGCGCTTGTGAACGAGGCGTATATTCGCGCACCAGCGCGTGACGAAGACGCGCATTGGAGCCCGCCCTGGCCGGAAGCGGTTACGCCGTTGGTTCAGATCGGGCCAGGCGATTTCGTGCTCGAACTTTTCCATGGGCCGTCGCTGTCTTTCAAAGATGTCGCGATGCAGCTCATCGGGCCGCTCTACGAGTTCGCGCTCCAGAAACGCGACAAACGTTTAAGCGTTGTGTGCGCGACGTCCGGCGATACAGGCGGGGCGGCGGTTGAAGCGCTTAAAGGCCGCGAGCGCGTCGATCTTTTCGTGCTGTTGCCGAAGGGCCGTGTTTCGGACGTACAGCGTTATTTCATGACGGCGTCCGGCGCGCCGAATGTGCATGCGCTGGAAATCGACGGCGATTTTGATGCGTGCCAAGCGCTGGTCAAAGCGATGTTTGCGGATTCCGTGTTCGCACATTCCGCGTCGCTCTCTGGCGTGAATTCGATCAATTGGGCCCGGATCGTCGCGCAATCCGTTTACTTCCACGTTGCGGCGAACGTTCTTTCGGGACCCGGCCCGGTGAACTTTGCAGTTCCGACCGGGAATTTTGGCGATGCGTTTTCTGGATTTGCCGCCAAAAGCATGGGCGCGCCGATCGGACGTATCCTCATGGCGACGAATGCGAACGACATTCTCTCCCGCGCGCTTGCAACGGGGCGGTATGAGCGTGCAGCGCAATCTTCGGCGACGCTCTCTCCCGCGATGGATATTCAAGTCGCCAGTAATTTCGAGCGTATTCTCTTTGAAGCGCTCGGGCGCGATGGCGCGGCGGTGCGCAGGCTATACGATCAATTTGCTCAGTCAGGCGGGTTCGATATTCCCGCGCCTGCGCTTGCGATGCTGCGCGCGCATTTCGACGCGGCGGCCGTGACGGACGCCGAAACGCTCGGCGGCATGACGAACTGGGATTATCCGGGCGATCCCCATACGGCTGTCGCGCTCTACGCACGCACGAAGATTATCTCTCCCGCAACTGGCCCGCATGTCACCTTGGCCACGGCGCATCCGGCGAAATTCCCTGAGACCATGGAACGCGCGACCGGCAAGCGGCCGGGGCTGCCGGAAAAGAGCGGCGATCTGCTTTCTCGCCCTGAAAGCATTCATGCGCTTCCCAATGAACTCCAAGCTGTGAAAGACTATATCCGCGCGCATTCCCGCGCGTGGAGCTGATGCATTGACGGCAAACGACCTCGAACTCGTCCGCCTCTCGAATGGCGTTCGCGTCGCGCTCGATCACATGCCGCAGCTCGGGACGACCGCGCTTGGCGTTTGGCAAGCTGTCGGCGCGCGTTGGGAAAAGCCGGAAGAGAACGGCATCGCGCATCTTTTCGAGCACATGGCGTTCAAAGGCGCGGGCGGGCGCGATGCGAAGCAGTTCGCCGAAGCGATCGAAAGCGTCGGCGGCATGATCAACGCGGGAACAGGCTACGAGCATACCTCGTATTTCGCGCGTATTCTGAAGGAAGACGCCGCGTTCGCCTTGGATCTGATCGCGGACATTCTTTTGAAGCCGCATTGGGATGAGGCTGAACTCACTAAGGAAAAGGGCGTTGTCGCGCAGGAGCGCGGCGAAGCGTTCGATATGCCCTCTGACCGGGTGTTCGAACTTCATCAGTCAATTCTGTTTCCTGGCCAGCCGCTCGGCCGTCCGATCCTTGGTGAAGAGCGCACGTTGGCGAATATCAGCGTTGAGTCGCTGGAAGCATTTCGCGATGCGCATTTGACGCCTGATCGTATCGTCGTTTCAGTCGCCGGCGGATTTGACCGCGCCGCGATCCTAGATGCGGCAGAGAAGCGCTTTGGCGGCATCAAAGCAAAACCTCATGCTATGCGCGATCCTGCACGGCCAGCGGGGGGCGCGGCAGGGGAGGCGCGCAAGAGCGAGCAGACGCATCTCGTTTATTCCTGGCCCGCTCCGCCTGCTGGCGACGAGAATGGGATTGCGCATCGCCTGTTTGCGGAAATCTTTGGCGGGGGCATGTCATCCCGTTTGTTCCAGGACATCCGCGAGGCGCGCGGGCTCGTCTACTCAATCTATGCGTCGAACGACGCTTACGAGGATGTCGGGCGCCTCATCGTATCTGCCGGTTGCGCGGCGAAGGATGGAAAGGCTGTCTCTGGTCTCGTCGTTGATTGCCTGGAAACGCTCGCGCGGGACGGCGCCACGGCTGCGGAATTCGCACGCGCCAAAGCGATGGCGGTGTCGGGTCTCTTGATGAGCGCGGAGGCGCCGTCCGTTCGCGCGGACGCGCGCGCGATGCAGGCTTTGTTGAAAGACCGGCTCATTCCATTTGAGGAAACACGCGCGCATATCGAAGCTGTCCCGCTCGACGCAATCCGCGCATGCGCGCAGGAGGCGCTCGCCGGGCCGAGATGCGTTGCCGCCGTTGGACCGAAATCAGGGCTTGGCGCAGCGCCCGCTTTTCAGGCACGTTAGGGCATGGTGTTCCTGCGGCGCGAGGGCGAAGAGGGCGGCCGAAGGCTGGTGGGAAACAGCGTTTTCCTGCGGCATCCGGAGTTGCGCGACTTCAGCGCATGGGCGCGGGTTCGGGGGGATAGCCGCGCTTTCCTTGAGCCATGGGAGCCGATCTGGCCCGAGGATGAGCTCACGCTCGGCGCTTACCGTTACAAATTGCGCCGTTACGCGCAGGATATCAGAGACGCGAAGAGCTTTCCTTTTTTTGTGTTTCGTGAAGATGACGGCGCGTTGGTGGGCGGGGTTACGCTCTCGCAGGTCCGGCGCGGGGCGGCCCAGACAGGCACGCTCGGCTATTGGGTCGGTCAGGCCTATCAGGGCAGCGGCTACACGACCGAGGCGACGCAAGCCGTGGTGCGTTTCGCTTTCGTGGAGCTTGGGCTGCATCGCGTTGAAGCGGCGTGCCAGCCAGACAACGCATCTTCGCGCCGTGTTTTAGCGAAGGCAGGCTTTACCGAAGAGGGATATGCGCAGGCGTATCTCAAAATAGCGGGGAAATGGCGCGATCACGTTTTGCACGCGATCGTCAATCCAGCGGATTGAGGCTGGCGCCTAATAGTAAGCTAAGTATATGATCTCGCCGTGAGGCGCCGGAGCGCGTACGCGACAAGGGCGGTAACGAGATCATGGCGGCGAAAAATCTCTTCGATTTGACAGGCAAAACTGCGCTGGTGACTGGCGGCAGCCGCGGGCTTGGAAAAGGGATTGCCAAAGGCCTTGCAGAGGCTGGCGCGAATGTCGCGGTGGTTTCCCGCAAACTTGAGAATTGTGAACAGGTCGCCGCTGACATCGCGAAAACGACGGGCGTCAAAACGTTCGCCTATGGTTGCCATATCGGGCGATGGGACGAAGTCGAGCCGATGTTCGATGCGGTGTGGGGCCATTTTGGCAAGGTCGATATTGTCGTCAACAATGCGGGCATGTCGCCGACATACAATACCCTCGTTGACGTGAACGAGAAACTTTTTGACAGCGTGATTGGCGTAAATTTCAAAGGTCCGTTCCGGCTTTCCGTGCTGGCGGGTGAGCGCATGATGAAAGCGGGCGGCGGTTCGATCATCAATATGAGCAGCATCGCATCGCTCAATGGCGCCCCCTACACTGCGTTCTACGGCGGCGCAAAAGCGGGTCTCAATGTGATCACGACCGCGGTTGCATCGGCGTATCATCCGAATGTGCGCGCCAATACGGTACTCGTCGGCCCGTTCAACACAGATGTCGCGCAATATTGGCCCAACCGGCCGGCGTCATCATCGTCCCGAGAAACGAGCGATGGTCTTCGTGTCGGTCTGCCTGAAGATATGGTTTCGACTATTCTCTACCTCGCGTCGGACGCATCGCAGTATGTCACCGGCGCGCAGATACGCGTCGACGGCGGCGGATGGGGGATGGGCCGCGCCAACGATGCGGCGGCGGCGTCGTAAGTTGAGTTTAAGCGCGCCCTGCTGCGGCTGTCAGTTGTGCGGGGTCGAGGCCGAGTTTGTGGATCGCGCGTTCCCATTTGTCTTCATGCTCAGCGCCGAAGATGATTGCGTCATCCGGCTCAACGATCAGCCACGCGTTCTGACGCAGCTCATCCTCTAATTGGCCCGCGCCCCAGCCCGAGCATCCAAGCGCCAACAGGAATTGCTGGGGCGCTCCATCGCCGCCAATGGCTTCCAGAACTTCCCGTGTCGCCGTCATTGAAACATCGCCGGTGATCTCAATTGTTGCGTTCGGGGCAGTGAAATCGCGCGAATGCAGCACGTAGCCGCGATCAGGCTTTACGGGGCCGCCATCCATGACAGTGCGCGGTGCGTGCGCCTTCGCCTCGATCCCGAGATGCTGGAGCACGTCGCCCAGCGTGAGCGCATCTTTGGGCTTATTGATGATGATGCCCATGGCTTCATTGCGCGAGTGCGAGCACATGACGATCACCGCGTGCGCGAAACGCGGGTCTCCCATGCCAGGCATGGCGACCAGAAGCTTACCCTCAAGCGAATCCTGCAAGGCGACGTTCCTTTCAGGGCGCCAGAGTGGAGCGGATGGCCGAGGCGGGCAAGAGCGCAAGGTTTAGGAACTGGCGCCCGGGAAAAACGGGTAATTGGCTAACAAATGGCAAGCTTGGATAACGCCGTGTTGGGGAATGAGCGAGATTTGAGTAAGGCTAAGCGGCGATAATAGGCCTGGGATTTCAGGGCGCTGGCGGCGCCTCTTGAGGAGAAGCCTCATGTTGTTCGATGGCGGCATTTTCGTATTCGTGCTCGCAGTGCTGGCGATCGTCATCGCGTTCAGCGTCATCAAAGTTGTGCCCCAAGGGCGCCAATTCACGGTGGAGCGCTTTGGGAGGTACACGATGACTCTCAAACCGGGCATTTCATTTCTTGTGCCCTTTGTGGACCGCATCGGCCGCAGACTCTCGATGATGGAAACGGTGCTGGACGTGCCGCGTCAGGAAGTGATCACCAAGGACAACGCGATTGTGACGGTGGACGCGGTCGTGTTCATCCAAGTGATCGACGCCGCGAAAGCCGCTTACGAAGTCGAGAATCTCAATCTCGCTATCCTCAATCTGTCGATGACCAATATCCGCACCGTCGTTGGCTCGATGGATTTGGATGAAGTGTTGAGCCAGCGGGACTCGATCAATGCGCGCCTGCTCACGGTGATTGATGCAGCGACCCATGCGTGGGGCGTCAAAGTGCTCCGCATCGAGATCAAGGATCTTGCGCCGCCAGCCGATCTTTCGCAGGCGATGGCGCGTCAGATGAAAGCGGAGCGGGAGCGGCGCGCGCAAATTCTTGAAGCCGAAGGTGAAAAACAGGCTGCGATCTTGCGCGCCGAAGGCGCCAAGCAAGCTGCAATCCTTGAGGCGGAAGGCCGCCGCGAAGCCGCATTCCGTGACGCGGAGGCGCGCGAACGCGAAGCTGAAGCCGAAGCAAAAGCGACGGACATGGTTTCGAAAGCCATTGCATCCGGCGATGTGCAGGCGATCAATTACTTCCTAGGCCTAAAATATGTTGAGGCGTTTGGAGAGCTTGCGACGTCGAACCAGCAGCGTACGGTGATCGTGCCGGCGGATTTCTCCGGACTGACGACGCTCGTGGAAGGCTTGCGCGCGCTGAACACATCCCCACCTAATCCGCGGTAGCTGCGGGGCTGAAAGGCGGAAGGCGACATGCGGGCGTTTGTGTATTGGCTGTGCCATCCCGACAACACGCATTGGTTCGTGCTGGCGCTTATTCTGCTGATCGCTGAGCTGATGGCGGGCTCGCTTTATCTTCTCTGGCCGGCGGTTGCGGCTGGCGTCACTGGGCTCTGCGCCCTCTTCTTCGGATGGGGGCTGATCCCTGAGATCGCACTTTTTTCGGCCCTGACAATTGGTCTGACGATATTCGGGCGGCCTATGCTCAAGAACCGTTTGCTGCCCGCGCAGGAATCCAACGGACTTAACGAGCGCGACAAAAGCATGGTCGGCATGCGCGGCGTTGCTTCAGCCACATTCGTCAACGGCATGGGCGAAGTCCGGCTGCAGGATACTATTTGGCGCGCGAATAGCGCTGAAGGAATTACAGCTGGGCAGGCGATCGAAGTGACCGGCGCTGACGGCACGATCGTGACGGTCAAGGGCGTCTAGCGCCTGAATACGAATTGTCCGGCAAACGGCGCTTGCGCGCACAGATGGATTCTGTTTGCCCTAACCCAATAAAAATTGGGGAGGGATCATGATCGAGCGCTTTGAAGCCATTGCAAGTTCTGACGGACCTGTGCCGACTTTCGTTGCGCATCCTGAGCGTGGCGGGCCGTTTCCCGTCGTGCTGTTTCTGATGGATGCAGCCGGGATGCGCGAAGAGATACGCGACATGGCGCGCCGGCTCGCGACGAGCGGCTATTACGTGCTTGCGCCAAACATTTATCATCGCCAGGGCGTCGGCGACATCGCGGATGGCTGGACGTATGACGAGATCAGCGCACGCCTACAAGCTACGTCGATGGATATGGTGATGCGCGATTGCGATGCGTTGCTTGCGTATGCCGCGCAGGATTCTGCGGCAGGCAAAGGCAAAGTCGGGGCGGTTGGATATTGCTTCACAGGTCAGCATGCCGTGAACGCGGCCGCGCGCCATCAAGACAAGATCGCCGCGGCTGCTTCATTTCACGGCGTTTCTCTTGTCACGGAAAACGTCGATAGCCCGCACCTCATGATGCAAAAGGCGCCGCAAGCGGAATTCTATTTTGCGGGCGCCGAACTCGATCAGTACGGCACAGTCAGCATGATGCGAGAATTGGAAAAGACCGCGAAGGAAAAAGGCGTCAACGCGGAAATCGAGATTTTTCTCGGCGCCGATCACGGCTACGTTTTTCCGTCGCGGGCGGTTTATCATAAGCACGCTGCGGAGACGCATTGGGAGCGTTTGCTCGCACTCTTCGCACGGCGCCTGCGTTAGCGGCGAAATTGAGCGATGGCGGCGCGCGCGAGCGCGTCGGCCCGCTCGTTCATCGGATCGCCGGCATGGCCTTTCACCCAGCGCCATTCGACTTCATGGCGCTTATTCGCTTCATCAAGCTGCACCCAGAGATCGGCGTTTTTGACCGGCTTTTTATCGGCGGTTTTCCAGCCATTGCGCTTCCAGCCGTGAATCCATTTCGTGAGGCCATCCATCACATATTTGCTGTCTGTGTGGAGACGCACCTTGCATGGCTTGGTGAGCGCGTTGAGCGCTTCGATCGCGCCCATCAGCTCCATGCGGTTATTGGTGGTCGCGGCCTCGCCGCCCGATAAATCTTTTTCCGTCTCGCCAAGCTTCAACACCGCGCCCCAACCGCCAGGGCCAGGGTTGCCGCTGCATGCGCCGTCCGTCCAGATTTCAACGATTTGATTCATGGCGTGATTATAGCGCGACTCGAGAGGCGGGGATTATTTCTTAAGCGCGGTGTTGCGCGCTCAGCCCCCATAATCTCCCGCGCCTTTCGCTTTGCGGTGGAAGTCGAGCCGGTCGGCGTAGTCGAGCGGGTTTTTGGGGCGCACCAGCGCGCCTTCCGGCGTATCCGCCCAATCGGCGATGCGCGTTGCGAAAAAGCGCAGCGCCGCGCCGCGCGCGAGCGCGGGGATGGCTTCGCGCTCATCCGCTTGAAGTTTGCGCACGCTTTCATACCCGGCGAATAAAGCCTGGCCCTTCGTGATGTTGTATTCTTTCGTCGTCTCGAAACACCACGCATTGAGGCAAACCGCGAGATCGTAAGCCAGCGCATCGGTGCACGCGAAATAGAAATCGATCACGCCGCCAACGCTATCGCCAACGAGCAGTGCATTATCCGGAAACAAATCCGCGTGGATCACGCCTTGCGGCAATCCTGAGCGCCAATCCTTGATCAGCGCTAAATCCTTTTCGACGGAATCCGCCAAGCCCGGCCGCAGATAATCCGCCAGCGCAAGGCGCGGCGTGATCATCGCTTTCCAGGAAGACGGCCCGAGCGCGTTGGCCCGCTTGCCCGTAAAATCTCGCAACGTGAGATGCAATTTTGCGAGCGTTGCGCCGATCGCGCGGCATTGCGCGACGTTCGGCTTATGCGGGCTGACGCCGCTCAGGAACGACACGACTGCGAGCGGCTTGCCGTTCACATCGTGAAAGTAAGAGCCGTCTTTCGTATGTAGCGGCAGCGGCGCGGGAAAATCATGCTCGGCCAGATGTTCCATCACGTCCATGAAGAAAGGCAGATCGGCGGGATCGGTGCGCTTTTCGAAGATCGTCAGGATGAAACGGCCGCGTTCTGTTTCGAGCAGAAAGTTGGTGTTCGAAACGCCTTCGGCGATGCCTTTAAGGGCGCGCGCCTGGCCAAGCTGATAAGCTTCGAGCACGCGCTGCAAATCGTCATCGTTCAGATCGGTATAAACGGCCACTTACGCCTCGGCCAAAATGCGGGGAAGTTTGAATGTCACATTCTCTTCGGTGACGATGACATTCTCCACCGTCGTGTCGAAGCGTTCACCCAGCGCAGCGATCAATTCCATGACGAGATTTTCCGGTGCGCTTGCGCCCGCCGTTACGCCGACGACGCGCGCGTCTTTCAGCCAAGCCCATTCGATATCAGCGGCGCAGCCGACGAGCCGCGCATCTTTCGCGCCTGCGCGTTTTGCGACTTCCGCGAGCCGCACCGAGTTCGATGAGTTCGGCGAGCCGACAACGAGAACGACATCCGCGCGGGCGGCCATCGCTTTGACGGCGTCTTGGCGATTGGTGGTGGCGTAGCAGATGTCCTCTTTGTGTGGGCTTGCGATCTCCGGAAAGCGCCGCTGCAATGCGCCGACCATTTCGGCCGTATCGTCTACTGAAAGCGTCGTCTGCGTGATGAAGGCGAGCTTTGAAGGATCGCGGGGAGTAAACGCTTCTGCGTCCTCCAAATCTTCGAGCAATGTGATCGCGCCTTCCGGCAATTGGCCCATCGTGCCGATCACTTCGGGATGGCCTTCATGGCCGATCAATACGATTTCCCGTCCCGCTGCGTGCAGCCGTTCAGCCTCGACATGCACTTTGGAAACAAGCGGGCAGGTGGCGTCGACGTAGATCATTTCCCGATGACGCGCGGCGGCGGGGACGGATTTGGGCACGCCATGCGCGGAAAAAATCACCGGGCGGTCGTCCGGGCAGCCGGTCAGTTCTTCGACAAATACAGCGCCGAGCGCCTCGAGCCGTTCGACGACATGCCGGTTATGCACAATCTCGTGCCGCACATAGACGGGCGGGCCCCATTTCCGCAGCGCCTGCTCGACGATCTGGATGGCGCGGTCCACGCCCGCGCAGAAACCGCGCGGGCCGGCGAGTAGCACGGTGAGCGAAGGGCGGCCGGAAGGGGACATGAGCCTCATATGGCGAGCGAATGGAACGGCGTCAGGCCCTTGGGCTCGCGCCAGGGCCGTGGTACCAGCCTTCGCGCCGCGCCCCAAGGGCGCCGGAGGAAGGGGTTCCGATGCAGTTGAAAAAGGTTCTGGCCGCGCTTGCGCTGATGGCTCTGGCCGCCTGCGGCGGAGGCAATTCCACCAGGCAGGTCGAGCTTGACCCCGAGGGCGTGAACACGCCGCGCCCGACTGACGATAGCCCCGACCTTTTCGAGCGTATGTTCGGCGGCGACAGCCGCCCGAATGTCGGGCCCTGCCCGCTGATGGGCGTGCTTTACGAAAGCTCGCGGATCGTCGAATTCGCGCAGCCGAATGTCGAGCGTTACGCGAATATCGCCTTTACGGGCGAGATCACTGGCGTGAACGGGCTTTGCCGCTATGTGGACGCTGACCCGATCCGGATGCGCATCAACATGCAGATGGCGTTTGGGCGTGGGCCGGCTGCGACTGCGGAAACCAAAACCTATCGCTATTGGGTTGCCGTGGCGCGGCGCGGCATGGTCCCGATCGAGAAGCAATATTTCGACGTTCAAGTGCGTTTCCCCGCCGGCCAGAATGTCGTGACCGGCCCGCAAGAGATTCGCGAAATCGTCATTCCGCGCGCGACGCCTGAAACCTCCGGCGAGAATTTCGAAATTCTGGTTGGTTTCGATCTCACGCCTGCGCAATTGCAGTTCAATCGGGACGGCAAGCGGTTCCGGCTCGATTCGGTGACGAACACGCCGCAAGCGGCGCAATAGGCGCTGCGTCGCGGCTTGACCTGACGCGCGCGAGAGACGAACTCCGCTTTATGAAAGATTTGGCGCAGCTTTTGTCGGCAGAAGCGGGCGCGGCCTTCGCCGCGCTCGGACTTGATCCTGCGTTGGGCGCAGTGCGCCGCTCGGATCGGCCGGAGTTGGCGGATTTTCAGTGCAATGGCGCGATGGCGGCGGCGAAGGCTGCTGGCAGGAAGCCGCAAGAACTTGCGCAGGACATCATCGCGGCGTGGAAAACGGATCGCGCCGGGCTTT
>JBEVOS010000063.1:0-11674 GCA_040507435.1 Caulobacterales bacterium
CCAATCGCCCTCTGATGTGCCCGATGCCGTGCTCGCGCAGCTCGGAAACCGCGTACAACATGCGCTGCGCGCCTACACGCCAAGCGATCAAAAAGCTGTAAAGGCGGCCGCGCAATCGTTTCGCGCCAATCCAGGCGTCGATGTCGCCAAGGAAATTCAGGAATTGGTGGTCGGCGAAGCGCTCGTCTCGACGCTCGATGCCGGCGGCGCGCCGACTCCAGTCGCACGGACCAAAGTACGCCCGCCAAACAGCCAAGTCGGCGCGCTGCTTCTGGCAACACGCCAACAATTGATAGCGGCCAGCCCATTTGAAAAAGCCTATCGTACGCCCATCAATCGAGAATCCGCATACGAAGTTCTCAGCCGCAAAGCCGAGGAATTCGAGAAAGCGGAAGCCAAAGAAGCCGAGCGCGCCGCCAAAGAAGCGGAACGCAATCGCGCCGCGCGGGCTCCCGCGAAATCAACGTCGCGCCGGAGTTCATCTCGCACCAGCGCCGTTGAGCGCGCAGGCACGCGTGTCGCGACAAATGTGTTTTCAACGATCGCGCGCGAAATCGTGCGCGGCATTATCGGCACGCCGCGCCGGCGGCGCTAACCCTGCCTGTGCTGATAGACGACGTTCGCGAGGAGAAGCCGTGCGCCGGTTCGGCCCAGCGTACGATCGACGGCGACCTGCATGAGACGCGAGAGCGTCGCTGGATCCGGCGCGGTGCGATCACGATAATAAGTAGACGAATACGTCGCGATCGCGGTGCGTAGGGAATCTGTTAGCCGCGGCGTCAAACTTGTAACCCGCGAGCGCAACGCCGCATCCGGCACATCGACGCCCACATCGATAACGAGCGTGCCCCGAGCCCGTCCGTTGGCGATCACCGCCGTCGAGAAGGTCGGAAACGGCACATAGGTCTCCGCGGACGTAAGTCGCTGTTGTTCGCGTGTCGCCTCGCCCCCGCCTCCGGCCGCCAGCGCTGGAGGCGTAATCGCAAAAATAGCGGCGGCAAAAAGGGCGCGGCGCGAAATCATGCGCAAAGCTTGGTTCATCTTGGCTAAGAAAGCATGAAGGCAGCAGCCGCGAGGCTCAGTTCTCCCTACCAAATGTTCAGCATTCGGCCTTCTTGCGCCCTTCGCCGCCAAGCGTTAGGCCGCCTGCGGCGAAGCGGAGGACGGCGCGAAATGGATTTGACCCCGGTGACGGCCTTCGTGGCCGGGTTTCCCGACTTTATTATCCAGCTTGCTGCTGCGATCGGACTCTTCTTCGTTTCCGTCATCCTTTACGTGCTGATGACGCCGCACAAAGAGATGGCGCTCATCCGAGCCGGCAACCCTTCCGCCGCCCTCGCTTTTGCAGGTGTGGTGATCGGACTGGCGATCCCGATGAGCGCCTGCCTCGCACACGCTTTCGGCCTTTTGGATCTTGTGATTTGGGGCGTCGTGATCTTGCTGATTCAGCTGATCGCTTTCCGCTTTACGGACATCTTCCTGCATAACCTGCCCCGCCGCATTCGCGAGGGCGATGTTGCGGCGGCGATCTTCTTGATGAGTGTGAAGATCGGCATCGCGCTGATCCTTTCGGGCGCCGTCGCCGATCCGGCTTTATCGCTATTCCGGGCGTCCGATCTCGGTCCCGTTCTCGGACTGGGCTAAGCGCGCATGCGCTTCATACCGGATTGGCTGATCTACACCGTGGTCGTCACGGTGCTGGTGCTTGTCCTTTTCCGCATCGATACGCGCCATGACGCGCCGCCCGCGATGCCGGACGGGCCGCAAAGCGGACAAGTGCTTCCGCCGCCATCAATCTACGATCCGGAAATCCTGGTTGATGTTGGGCCTGTGTCCTCTGGCCTCGGCACGGCGTTCGCTATCAGCGCGGACGGTTGGTGGCTCACGGCGCGCCATGTCGTCGATGAATGCGATCGCGTCGGCATAATCGTGGCGCGCGGCGCAGCGGTCGAAGTCACGGACCGGCGCGTCGCGCAATTTGCAGATCTCGCGCTCCTCAAAACAGAACGCGCGCCCGATCCTTTGAAACTCAGCGACGCTGAGCGCCGCTTTCAAATCGGTCAAACTGCTTACCATGTCGGTTTTCCTCAGGGCCGCTCAGGTGAAGCCGCATCGCGTTTGATAGGCCGCGAAACGCTGGTTGCGCGCGGCCGGTATGCGTTCGAGGAACCAGTGCTTGCATGGGCCGAAACTGGGCGGACAGGAAATCTCCAAGGCTCGCTCGCGGGCATGAGCGGCGGCCCTGCGCTATCATCTGGCGGTGAAGTCGTCGGCGTTACAATTGCGGAATCAACACGCCGTGGCCGCATCTACACCGCAGCGCCGACGTCGATCTTGCGCCTTCTCGGCGTCGAACAAATCACGCCCGAAGGTGATCCCGGCCCGCGCCTGACGCCTGAGAATTACGGCGAACAAGCCGACAATCTCCGCCGCGATCTGGCGGTCGCACAAGTCGTCTGCATCGCTAACCCGAGAGGCGCGCTATGACCGCATTCGCTGATCGGCTTGTTGAAGCAGTCGCGCGCGCAGGCAGCCCTTTGTGCGTCGGCTTTGACGTGTTCCCTGAACGCATTCCTAAAATCTTCTTTAGCGGCCGGGAAGACGATTCAATCGTAAAAGCGACGTTGCGCTTTGGAGAAGCGATTATTGAACTCGCAGGGCCTCGCGCGGGCGTATTCAAACCGCAACTTGGTTTGCTTGAGCCTTTCGGCGCTGAAGGCTACCTCGCCGCGGGCGTCATTTCCGAGATGGCGCAAACAGCGGGCATGATCTCCATTCTCGACGCCAAACGCGGAGACATCGGCACGACGGCGGAAGGCTACGCACGCGCTTTCCTCGGTGAGCGCCCGTCATTCGACGCCGACGCCGTCACCATCAATCCATATATGGGCGGCGATACGATCGAGCCTTTCATCAAACTCGCCGAAGAACGCGAAAAAGGCGTCGCCGTTCTGGTGCGCACCTCCAATCCAGGCGCGCGCGACCTGCAGGATTTGAAAGTCGACGGCCAACCGCTTTGGTCCCGCACAGCGGATATGATCGCGCCATTATCCCAACGACTGATGGGCGAGAGCGGATGGTCAGGCCTTATGGCGGTGGCGGGCGCGACTTATCCCGATGACGCGAAGACGTTGCGCGCGATCCTCCCGCAAGCGCTGTTCCTCGTACCTGGATACGGCGCGCAAGGCGCAAGCGCTTTAGAAGCAGTCGCCGGCTTCGTTCCTAGCCCATCCGGAGCAAAGGTTGGCGGCGTGGTGAACGCGTCGCGATCCGTCCTCTACCCCGCCGCCGCCCATCCGGATATCTCGCTCACCGATTGGCGCAGCGCTGTGATTGCAGCCCTCGACCAGGCATCAGGCGAACTTCGCGCCGCTTGTAACGGTTAAGCGCGGGACACCGCCGCAAACATACGTTAACCATACCGCCGCCCTAGGGGTGGGGCCTAAAGAGGGACACGACATGAAATTCATGCCTGCGTTCGCACGAGTCGGAATGGCCGCAGCGGCGCTCCTTCTTGCCGCACCAGCCTTTGCAGACGGACCGCGCGTCGACACGCCAGATGTGGCGGCCCGCCCAATTGAACGTCCTACGCCGCCACCGCCGGCCGCGCCCGCAACGCCGAGCCAACCGCCCGTGCGCGCAGCACCCGTCGCACCTGCGGAACCAGCCGCAACGGCGCCGGCGCCCATCGGCCAGACTGGCGCGATCACCCTGCCCGGCAATACCGGAATGGCGCTCAACGTCCCGCAGAATTACCGGTTCTACGATGCAGCTCAGGCCCAGGCCTTTCTGCAACGCAATGGCGCTGCGACGCCCACAGGGGATATCCTCGGCCTCCTGATGCCGGCGGGCGTTCAGCCGACGCAGGAAGGCGCTTGGGGCACGATTGTTAGCTTCCAACCGGTCGGCTACGTCACGACGACCACCGCGAGCCGTATCGCGGAGCCCGCCTTCGAGGCGGAAGTGCGCGCCGCACGCGCCGGTCAAACGCGCCCATTCGAAGGTTTCTACTTCCCGCCCGGCTTTGAGGACATCAAACATGCGCTGACATGGGCCGAGCGCTCAGCAGCGCCCGGCGCAGGGGGCCGCGATCTTCGCTACGAACAACGCCTCCTCGGCCGGAATGGCGTCGCGTGCCTCACGACGATTGGCAACGCCGACCAGCAACCTGACGTCCAAGCCGCCGCGCCCAATTTGCTGTCGCAAATCGCGTTTGGCGCGGGTCAGCGTTACGAGGACTTCAACGCATCAACCGATCGCGTGTCTGACTATGACGTACCCGGCCTTATCTCAGGCCTCACCGTCAGCCAGCAACAAGCGCTGATTGCCGACGCCGCCTCAACAGGCCAAGCCGCAGCTGCGCCCGTAAACGAAGGCGGCGGTTTGCTCGGCGGCATGTTTCCATGGATTGCAATTGGCATCGCGGTGCTCGCCGGCATTGGCTACTTTATCGCGCGTGCGATGCGCCGTCGCGATGATGACTATTACGAAGCTGATGACGAGCCGGCGCGTGACCGCCGCGAGAACCGCGAAGAACGCGACAATGATCGTGATAGCGACGACGATCCCAATCTCACGCCGCGCGAGAGCTGACGCGCACATCGCCGTCCACAATATCGACGGGCAAGGGCGTCAATCCCTTGCCCGTTCCCGGCCCGCCAACGCACGCGCCGCTTTCAATGGTGAACATCGCGCCATGACCGGCGCAGAACAGATACTTGCCCTCTAGAACGATCATGCGCCCATCCGGCCGCTCCAGCGGAAACCCCGCGTGCGGGCAGCGATTTTCATAGGCGGTCACCACACCATCTTTGCGCGCAAGCAAAACCGAAAAGCGCGCCTCGCCATTCTGAAAATCGCGTACGATAGCGCCCGCGTCCGGAATATCGTCGACGCGCGCAAGCATGTCGCCTGGCGCTGGCTGCGCAGGATTGTTGAACGCTGACGCGATCATACGCCCTCGGCGCGGAATGGCCGAGAGAGCAAAGCTTCGATCGCTGCATCGACGCTGATCTTATCCGATAAGATCGCATCGACAGCCGCGCAGATCGGCATTTCGACACCATGCTTTTTTGCAAGCGCCGCTACCGCCGGCGCACTTGCAACGCCCTCAGCGACTGAAATGCGCTCCGCTAAAATCTCCTTGAGCGAGCGCCCTTGCCCAAGGGCCACGCCGAGCGAGGTGTTGCGTGATGACATGCTCACGCAAGTCAGCACCAAATCGCCAAGCCCGCATAAGCCGCTCAGCGTCTCCGCGCGTGCGCCCATCGCTTGCCCAAGCCGTGACAACTCCGCAAAGCCGCGTGTGATAAGCGCCGACCGCGCGCCTTCTCCAAGCGATCGCCCCTCCGCGACGCCGCACGCGATCGCGATGACGTTCTTCACCGCGCCGCCAATCTCAGCGCCAACAAGATCGTCCGTCAGATATGGCCGGAACGACGTCTGTCCGAGAGCCGCAACAAGGGCCTGACCAAGCGACTGATCTTCGCACGCGATCGTCGTCGCAGTCGGCAAGCCGCGCGCGACATCTTTCGCAAACCCAGGCCCGGAAAGAACTGCGATTGCCGCGTGCGGCGCTTCAGCCGCCGCAACCTCCGTCATCAACGCGCTCGAACCCTGCTCAACGCCCTTCGCGCAAAGGACAAGGGGAGCGCCTGCCGCCAATGCTGGGGCCAGCCTCTTCAAAACCGAACGAACATGCTGCGCCGGCGGCGCAAACAAGATCACATCGGCCCTCGCCGCAGCCGCCACATTGCCAAAAGCACGGATGCCCGGATGCAGCTTCTGTCCCGGCAAAAACATCGAATTTTCATGGCGTTCGTTGATCGCCGTGACGACCTCCGGCTCGTTCGCCCATATCGCCACCTCCCGTCCTGCCGCCGCCGCAACCTGCGCAAGCGCGGTGCCCCAAGCGCCGGCGCCAACAACACTTATTGATTTTACTGGATTTTTTTGCTCCACGAGCACTGAATCCTTTATTGAATGTTCAGCCCGATAGAGTTAGTTGGCTGGATGGACGAAAAGACGGCGACGCGAGACCGCATTCTGCAAGCTGCGAGCGAACGCATCAAACATTACGGCTACGCCAAAACCACAATGGCGGAAATCGCCGCCGACACCGGCATGTCGCCTGGAAATATCTATCGTTTTTTCGAAGCGAAAATCGACATCGCCGAGGCCATGGCGCGGCGGCACTACGAAGCCGAAAACAACCGCCTCGGCGCCATTGCGCGAGACAAATCCCTCTCCGTCAAAGACCGCCTCTACAAGCTCTACCACACCCGGATGCGCGATTCCGTGAAGCACGCGCAGGAAAACGCGAAAATCGTGGACATCGCGGACGTGCTTTATCGCGAGCGGCCCACTTTTGCAGCGGAACAACAAGCCTTGGAGCGCATATTCCTGACATCGATTATCGAGGAAGGCATTGCGGGCGGCGTCTTTGCGCCAGGAGACGCAACGGCCCTTGCCGAGACGATGCAGCTTGCCATGGTCCGCTTTACCAGCCCCCAGATCTTTCTGAAGTCGCCCTTGCCCAAGCTTGAGCGCGAGTTGGAGGGCGTTATTCGTCTGATCATAAACGGTCTTCGGGCGCCTTAGCCTGAAAACCGAGAATCCTGAACATTTTTAAAAATATTCATTGATTATTCCTAGCCGCTATGCCATATAGCTCTCACGACATTTCTGCGGAGAGCCCAATATGAAGAACATCGCTCACGTTTCCCCCATCACCTTCGCTGGCTTTGTGTTAGCCGCGGTCGCGCTTGTAGCCGCCAGCATGGCCCCGCTTTTCGCGGTCGCCGCGCAGGTCATAGCGTAACGAAACCTCCCCGTCCGCGATGGCGGACGACTTCTGCCGGCTCTCCTCCCTTTGCCGGCACAATGCTGCGGACGCGAAGACTGCCCTCTTCGTGTCCGCTTTTTTGTGCCTCAAATTCCGCACGAAAAGGGCATGATGCGGCAATAATGCAGATCCAAAGGGCAAATAAAGTGTAGCATGCACTCTTGATTGAATGCCGTGACGCGAATATCTTCGCACATGCAGCACGAATCAAGGAGGCTGACATGACAACTGAACTGCTAACTCTGCGGGCAATTCGTTTGGCGCTCGCAACTGCTATCGTCATCGCGGTGGCGCTGCCGATCATCGGCTTGGCGGCGAAAATCGTCGCCTAAGCCTTCGGGCCTTTGCGCCCCGCCGAATGCGTTGGCGAGGCAAGCGCGCTGTTTTCATCAAGCGGCCATCGGGGCCTCGCCGGAACATTTAGCAGATCGCTGAACCCATCGTTCATCCGTTCAGCACCTGCCAGAGCGATCATAACGGCATTGTCGGTGCAAAATCGCATCGGCGGCGCGGTGAATGAATACCCAGCCTCCGCAGCCAAGGCTTCAAGCCGGCTCCTCAGGGCCACATTGGCCGCAACACCGCCTGCTGCAACCAATCGCCGTCCGAACGCACCTTCCTCAAACGCAACGATTGCTCGTCGCGTCCGATCTGAAACGACGTCCAGCACCGCTTCCTGAAAGGCTGCGCAGAGGTCTGCCTTGTCCTTTTGCGTGATCGCCTCGCCGAAAAGCTCGACCTCGCGTGCGACGGCGGTCTTAAGCCCCGCGAATGAGAAATCGCAACCCGGCCGCCCCTTCAGCGGGCGCGGCAAATCAAATCGCGATCCATCACCATCGCGCGCCAACCGCTCCACGGCTGGCCCGCCCGGCATGCCAAGATCCAGCAGTTTTGCGGTCTTATCGAACGCCTCGCCCAGCGCATCATCGAGCGTCGAGCCAAGCCGCTGATAATCGCCAAGACCTCGCACCGCCAAAAACTGGCAATGCCCGCCCGACACCAGCAGAAGCAGATAAGGAAACGGCAGCGTTCCCCCAAGCCGCGGCGATAGCGCGTGCCCTTCAAGGTGGTTGACCGCAATGAGCGGAAGATCATGCGCAAGCGCAATACTCTTGGCGGTGACCAGTCCCACCATCACGCCGCCAATGAGGCCCGGACCCGCCGTTGCGGCGACGCCGTTGAGATCGGAAAAACTCACGCCCGCCCCGCTCATCGCCGCCGCGATGGCGCCGTCGAGCCCCTCCACATGCGCTCGCGCCGCGATTTCCGGCACCACGCCTTTATAAGGGGCATGCGCCGCAACCTGGCTGAGCACGATATCCGATAGAATTTCGGCCCCGTCCGGCCCAAGCCGCACAACAGCGGCAGCCGTCTCATCGCAGCTGGTCTCAATCCCAAGCACGGTCAAAGCAGAAGCGGACATGATCTTCACGCTACTTAAAGCGCCAAGCCGTGCAATGCGACTGCACCTCGGCTAATCCGTAATTATGGCTGTTCTTCTTCGCATCGGCGCGCGCGGCTCGGCGCTGTCGCTCGCCCAAACAGGGCAAGTCCGTGCCCTCTTGGCAAGCGCTCTCGATGCGCCTGAAACCGCGTTGGAAATCGTACCAATCACCACGTCTGGAGATCGTATCCAGGATCGGCGCCTCATAGACGCCGGCGGCAAAGGTCTCTTCACAAAAGAGCTCGACGAGGCGCTGCTAGGCGGCCGGATCGATTGCGCCGTACATTCGCTCAAAGATTTGCCGACGCATTTGCCTCAGGGCATCACGCTCGCATCTACACCTATGCGCGAAGATGTGCGCGACGCCTTCATCTCGAATATCGCGGAACGTCTGGAAGATTTGCCAGAAGGCGCGCGTGTCGGCACCGCAAGCCTGCGCCGCCAAGCGCAAATACTCGCCGCGCGCCCTGACCTCAAAATTGTAACGCTGCGTGGCAATGTAGAGACCCGCCTGAAGAAGATCGCCGACGGCGAAGCAGACGCAACCTTCCTCGCGCTTGCCGGCCTCAAACGTCTTGGCCTCGAAAGCCATGCGCGCAGCATCATTGATCCCGATCAAATGCCGCCGGCCGCTGGCCAAGGCGCGCTCGCGATCACGGCACGCGCAGATGACGAACCAAACTTGCGTAGACTGCAAACGATTGAAGACACATTCACCCGCATGGAAGCGGAAGCTGAGCGCGCTTTCATTGAAACGCTTGACGGTTCATGCCGCACGCCCTTCGGCGCATTAGCGCGCGCAGGCGAAGGCGCGTTGTCTTTTGTGGGCGAAGCGCTCACGCCGGATGGCAAGAAACGCTGGCGTCAAATTGGCGCTTACGAGTTCGAGCATGCTGGCGCAGATGGCCCTGCATCGCTTGGAAAAATTCTCGCGCAAGCGTTGCGGAGAGACGCCGGCGATGAGCTGACAATGGACGTTGGCGACTGATGCGCATCGTCGTCACCCGCGCCGAACCGGAAGCCTCACGAACCGCCGCGCGGATCGATGCTGCGGGCGGCACGGCGATCCTCGCGCCTCTCCTCACGATTGCGCCCATGCCCTGCACGCAGAACGTGGGCGGCGTGCAGGCTTTGCTTTTCTCAAGTGCGAACGGCGTGCGCGCTTTTGGCGATGCGCCAACGGGCGTGATCGCGCTAACAGTAGGTGACGCCACTGCCTCCGCCGCCCGCAACGCTGGCTATCGCGATGTGCGCTCCGCCGATGGCGACTCCCGCGCGCTCGCAGCGCTCGCAATCGCGGAACTTCAACCAAGCGCAGGCAAACTTATCCACATTTCAGGCGCGAATATCGCATCGGACCTATGCGGAGAGCTCCAGCGCGCCGGCTTCGAGGCGGAGCGCCGGATCGCCTACGAAGCGCGCGCGGTCGACGCACTGCCTCAGTCTCTCGTGCGCCGCCTGGGCACAACACCACAATCCATCGATCGCGTAATGTTTCATAGCGCGCGTGCAGCCGAAATATTCACACGCCTCGCGAGGCTTGAAGCAAAGCCGCTCACCGCAGTCTGCCTTAGTGAAAATGTCGCAAAAGCAGCATCAAACGCGGAATGGGCGCACATCATCGTGGCGCCGCGTCCACGCGAAGACGCCCTTTTGCAGGCAGCGCTCACCCCATAAGGCGTGGCCGCTTGAGAGCGATTCCGCATCGGCCTAAGTTTCCGATTCGGCGAATGCGGTTTCCGTGAGCGCCGGCCCAGGCAGAATTCCCAGGGTTGATGGCGGGGAAAACCATGAGCAGCAGCGACGCGCACGGCGAACCGATCGACGTCGAATTCGAACCGGCTGAACATCGCAGACCATACCGCCGCTCTCCAGAAGGCGTCGGCTATGGAACGGCGTTGACCCTGGCGGTGCTCGCCGCGGGCGGCGGCGCGGCGGCTGGCGCATTTGCGCCCCGTGTGCCGGAAGTAAGGTCCGTAATGGATCAGATGATGCCCGAGCCTGGCGCGCAACCGGCATCGACCAGCGCAACCAATACGGCAGCGCTTGAGCAGCGTATTGCTGCCCTCGAATCCTCTGTGAACGCCCCGCTTGGGGAGATTGCGAGCGCTGAAGGCGGCGGCGGCACCGCTGCGCGCGTCTTCGCTCTACAATCCAATCTGCAGCGCATGCAGGATCAGCTTCAGCAAATTCCGTCATCAACGGAGATCGCCGGGCTCACCGCTGAAGTTCAGCGCATGCAGCAAGAACTGCCGCGCATCGAAGCGAGCTCCCGCACGGCGGCTGAAGCGGCCCGCGCAGCGTTTGCCGTTGCGGCGGCGGCGGATGCGTCCCGCTCGTCCGGCCCCTTCGAACAATCTTATGCGTCACTGCAAGCGCTGCTGCCGCAAGATCCGAATGTACTCGCGCTCGCGCCGCTTTCTCGCACCGGCGCGCCGACGCGCAACGAATTGCGCGATGACTTTGCAGATATCGAACTCAATATCATTCGCGCCGCGCGCCAATCGCAAGCAGGCGCTGGTTTCTGGGGCCGGATTCAAGCCGCCCTCGCACAATGGGTGACGGTGCGCCGCAAAGGCGAAGGCGATACGCCCGCAGGCGTCGTCGAACGCGCACAGCACCGCATCGCGGCCGACGATCTCGCCGGTGCGATCACTGAATTGTCGAAACTCTCCGGCCCAGCACGGCAAGTCGCCGAGCCTTGGCTCAGGGATGCGCGAAAGCGATTGGAGATCGA
This sequence comes from Caulobacterales bacterium, assembly GCA_040507435.1. Classification (GTDB taxonomy): domain Bacteria; phylum Pseudomonadota; class Alphaproteobacteria; order Caulobacterales; family Aquidulcibacteraceae; genus JBEVOS01. The sequence goes on from JBEVOS010000063.1 coordinate 11,026, forward strand.
CACGCGGCTTGCCGCAATCCGCACAGAACTTTCGCGGAGGGGCTAGAATATGGTCCGCATAGCTTTTCTTCTTATTCTCGCGGTCGCGGTGACGCTCGCCTCATGGCACGTCATCACCACCGACCAAGGCGCCGTATCGATCGAATGGTTCGGCTATCAAGTGAACACATCCGCCCTGTTCGGCGTGCTTGTGCTCATCGCCCTGATCGCAGTCGCGCTGCCGCTTCTTCGTTTGCTGATGTTCTTGATCGATGCGCCAGGCCGTATCGGCAAAGCCAATGACCGATCTCGCGTGAAACGAGGCCAGGAAGCGCTCGCGCTTGGCCTGATCGCGGCTGAAGCTGGCGAATTCGATGTCGCGCGCAAACACGCCGACAAAGCCGAGGAATTGATCGACGAGCCGCGTTTGGCGACATTGCTGCAAGCACGCTCCGCCGAAGTCTCGGGCGATTATGCAGCTGCAGAGCGCGCCTATTCCGGTATGCTGTCGAACGAAGATACCGAATTGCTTGGCCGCAAAGGCTTGCTGACCGCAGCCTTGAAGCGCGGCGATCGCACAAGTGCGATGGCGCATGCCGAAGCAGCGCTGCGCGTGTCGAAAACCGCCGCATGGCCGTTCCAGTCTTTATTTGAATTGAAAGTCGCCGCC
>JBEVOS010000087.1:0-5750 GCA_040507435.1 Caulobacterales bacterium
AGAAGCAGTACGATGACGCCAAAAAGCGTCTCGATGCGCGCTTTGCGGATAAGGTCGACAAGCTGCAACGCGGCGACGAACTCCCGCCGGGCGTGATGAAGGTCGTCAAAGTATTCGTCGCGGTGAAGCGTAAGTTGCAGCCCGGCGATAAGATGGCGGGCCGTCACGGCAATAAGGGCGTCATCTCCAAGATTGTCCCAGTCGAAGACATGCCATTCACGGCAGATGGCGCCTCGGTCGATATCGTCCTAAATCCGCTTGGCGTTCCATCGCGAATGAACGTCGGCCAGATTCTCGAAACTCACCTCGGATGGGCGTGCGCGGGGCTCGGCCGTCAAATCCGGACGGCGATCGAAGCTTACGAACGTGACGGCGATAAAAAGCCGCTCGTGAAAAAGCTGAGGGAGGTCTACGGCGCTGATCAGGAATTGCCCGAAGATGATGGCGGCATACGCGAGTTGAGCCGCAATCTTGAAAAGGGCGTGCCGATCGCAACGCCCGTGTTCGATGGCGCGAAGGATGCCGACATCCGCTCAATGCTGAAGCAGGCGGGGCTCTCTGAAACTGGCCAAGTAAGGCTTTTCGACGGTTTGACCGGCGAAGAGTTCAAGCGCCCAGTCACGGTCGGCTACATCTACATGCTGAAGCTGCACCACTTGGTGGACGACAAAATCCACGCGCGTTCGATTGGTCCGTATTCACTTGTCACGCAGCAACCACTGGGCGGCAAGGCGCAGTTCGGCGGCCAACGCTTCGGTGAAATGGAAGTGTGGGCGCTCGAGGCTTACGGAGCAGCGTATACGCTTCAGGAAATGCTCACGGTGAAGTCGGACGACGTCGCTGGCCGCACGAAGGTCTATGAGGCCATTACGCGCGGACACGACACGTTCGATGCCGGCATTCCCGAAAGCTTCAACGTTCTCGTGAAGGAAATGCGTTCGCTTGGTCTCAACGTTGAGTTGGCTGAAGGCAAACCGCCGTCAGCTCAAGCGGCGGAATAGAGGGAAGGCCGGCGCCCTTCGCCGGCCTGCCGTTCGTTTTGAAGGCTCGCGGACGAGGGCGTCCGCGGCCGGAAATTGAAAGGGATCACGTCCCATGAATGCGATGAACAACGACCTTATCAACTCGACGTTCGGCGCTCAGCCGCCGGCGCCGGTGTTCGACCAGATCAAAATTTCGATCGCGAGCCCGGATCAGATCAAGTCTTGGTCTTATGGCGAGATCAAAAAGCCGGAAACGATCAATTACCGTACGTTCAAGCCGGAACGCGACGGCCTTTTCTGCGCGCGCATTTTCGGGCCGATCAAGGATTACGAATGCCTTTGCGGCAAGTATAAGCGGATGAAGTACAAAGACATCATCTGCGAAAAGTGCGGCGTGCAGGTCACGCTCCAGCGCGTGCGCCGTGAGCGGATGGGCCATATCGAGCTTGCTGCTCCCGTAGCGCACATCTGGTTCCTGAAATCCTTGCCAAGCCGCATCGGCCTCATGCTTGACATGCCGCTGAAGGATATCGAGCGCGTTCTCTACTTCGAACAATACATTGTTCTTGAGCCAGGCTTGACGCCGCTGAAGTACAAAGAATTGCTCACGGAAGAAGAGTTTCTGAACGCGCAAGATCAATACGGCGAAGACAGCTTCACGGCCACGATTGGCGCTGAGGCTATTCGCGAATTGCTGATCAGCCTCGATCTCGAAAAGGAAGCCGAGCAACTCCGTAAGGAAATTGCGGAATCGACCTCCGAACTGAAGCCGAAGAAGCTGGCGAAGCGCTTGAAACTCGTTGAAGCCTTCATTCGCTCAGGCAACAAGCCCGAATGGATGATCCTGACCGTCGTACCGGTCATTCCGCCAGAACTGCGTCCGCTCGTGCCGCTCGATGGCGGCCGCTTCGCGACCTCGGACCTCAACGATCTTTATCGCCGCGTCATCAATCGCAACAATCGCTTGAAGCGCCTGATGGAGCTGCGCGCGCCGGACATCATCATCCGCAACGAAAAGCGGATGTTGCAGGAATCGGTCGATGCGCTGTTCGATAACGGCCGCCGTGGCCGGGTGATCACAGGCGCGCATAAGCGTCCGCTGAAATCGCTCGCGGATATGCTGAAAGGCAAACAAGGACGCTTCCGTCAGAATCTTCTGGGCAAGCGCGTCGATTACTCTGGCCGTTCTGTGATCGTCGTCGGTCCCGACCTCAAGCTGCACCAATGCGGCTTGCCGAAGAAGATGGCGCTCGAGCTTTTCAAGCCGTTCATCTATTCGCGTCTGGATATCAAGGGCCTCTCCGGCACCGTGAAACAATCGCGGCGCATGGTTGAAAAGGAGCGCCCGGAAGTTTGGGATGTGCTCGAAGAAGTCATTCGCGAACACCCAGTTCTTTTGAACCGCGCTCCCACACTGCACCGTCTTGGCATTCAGGCGTTTGAGCCCAAGCTTATTGAAGGCAAAGCGATCCAGCTGCACCCGCTCGTCTGCGCCGCGTTCAACGCGGATTTCGACGGCGACCAGATGGCTGTCCACGTGCCGCTGTCGCTCGAAGCGCAGCTTGAAGCGCGCGTCCTTATGATGAGCACGAACAACATTCTGTCACCCGCCAACGGGCGGCCGATTATCGTGCCGAGCCAGGATATCGTCCTTGGTCTCTTCTACCTTTCGCTGGAAAAGGCTGGGGAGCTAGGAGAAGGCAAGATCTTTTCGAGCATGGGCGAAATCGAAACCGCGCTTGAAACGGGCGTTGTCTCTCTGCACGCCAAGATCAAAGCGCGCTTCGAGACCGTCGATGAAAATGGCGATCATGTTGTTCGTACGATCGACACGACTCCTGGCAAGATGAAGCTCGCTGAGCTTCTCCCGAAGCATCCGAAAGTGCCGTACGCAACGGTCGCAGCGCGCATGACGAAGAAGCAGATTGGCGAAATGATCGATACGGTCTATCGCCACTGCGGTCAGAAGGCGACGGTGATCTTTGCGGACAAGATCATGGCGCTTGGCTTCCGCGAAGCGTGCAAGGCAGGCATCTCCTTCGGCATGAACGACATGATTGTTCCGGCGGCGAAAGAAAAGCTTGTTGATGAAACCCATCAACGCGTCGCCGAATACGAGAAGCAATATGCTGACGGCCTCATCACCAAGGGTGAAAAATACAACAAGGTTGTCGACGCTTGGTCGAAATGCACGGACAAAGTCGCCGACGCCATGATGGCGGAGGCGGCGCGGCCCGCGCGTGAGCGTGGCGGCGATCACATGGGCGGCGAACTCAACTCGATCTTTATGATGAGTGAGTCTGGCGCGCGGGGTTCTAAGAACCAGATGAAGCAACTCGCTGGGATGCGCGGTTTGATGGCGCGTCCTGACGGTTCGATCATCGAGACGCCGATTATCTCGAACTTCAAGGAGGGCCTTTCGGTTCTCGAATACTTCAACTCCACCCACGGCGCCCGCAAAGGCCTCGCGGATACCGCGTTGAAGACCGCGAACTCGGGCTATCTCACGCGTCGCCTCGTCGATGTCGCGCAAGACTGCATCATCACTGAAGAAGACTGTGGCACCAACGAAGGCATTCAGATGAATGCCGTGATCGACGGCTCTGAAATCGTCGTGTCGCTTGGAACCCGGATCCTAGGCCGCACAGCTGCGGTTGACGTTGTCGATCCATCGACCGGCGAAGTTGTGGCGCCCGCAGGCGTTCTGTTCGACGAAGATCTTGTTGCGGCGGTGGAAGCGTCAGCTGTTCAGCAAGTGAAGGTTCGCTCGGTTCTTACTTGCGACACGCGGACAGGCGTTTGCGGCGCGTGCTACGGGCGCGATCTCGCGCGCGGCACCACGGTCAATGTCGGCGAAGCCGTTGGCGTCATCGCGGCGCAATCCATCGGCGAGCCAGGCACGCAGTTGACGATGCGCACGTTCCACATTGGCGGCGCGGCGCAAGTCGCAGATCAGTCTGTGATGGAAAGCGCACATGAGGGCAAAGTGCGCCTTATGAACCGCAACACGGTAAAAGGTCCATCTGGCGAATTCATCGTCATGTCGCGGAACATGCAGGTCATCGTGCTCGATGCGGAAGGCAAGGAACGGCAATCGTTCAAATTGCCTTTCGGCGCGAAGCTTAAGGTCGATGAAAACGCTTCCGTGTCTCGCGGCGATCGCATTGCCGAGTGGGACCCCTACTCAACACCGATCCTGACAGAGGTCGCCGGTAAAATTCGCTTCGAGGACGTCGTTGACAACTTGTCCGCGCGCGATGAGTTCGACGAAGAAACCGGCATCTCCTCGAAGGTGATCATTGATTGGCGCGCGACCGCGAAGGGCGCCGATCTGAAGCCTGCGATTGTTATACTCGATAAGGACGGCAAACCCGCGAAGCTGTCGAACGGAACGGAAGCGCGTTACTTCCTGCCTATGGGTGCGATCCTCTCGGTCGCTGACGGCGATGATGCGAAGTCAGGTCAAGACCTGGCGCGGATCACCACTGGCGGCGCCAAGACGCGTGACATCACCGGCGGTTTGCCACGCGTTGCCGAGTTGTTCGAAGCGCGCCGTCCGAAAGATCACGCGATCATCGCGGAAATCGACGGGCGTGTTGAGTTCGGCAAGGACTACAAAAACAAGCGCCGTCTGCGTATCGTGCCGGATGGCGAAGATGCCGAGCCGTTTGAGTACATGATCCCGAAGGGCAAGCACCTTGCTGTGCAAGAGGGCGATCGCGTTCAGAAGGGCGACTACCTGCTCGATGGCAATCCAGCGCCGCAGGACATCCTTTCGGTTCTTGGTGTTGAAGCGCTAGCGAATTACCTCGTTGAGGAAATTCAGAAGGTCTACCGCCTGCAAGGCGTGCCGATTAACGACAAGCACATCGAAGTCATTGTTCGTCAGATGCTCCAGAAAGTGGAGGTCATCGAAGGCGGCGATACCGAATTCCTGAAGGGCGAAGCCGTCGAAGCTCTCGACCTTGAGGATGAAAATCGGCGCGTTGAAGAACTTGGCCTGAAGCCCGCGACCGCGCAGCCCATGCTGCTCGGCATCACGAAAGCTTCGTTGCAGACGCGCTCGTTCATTTCAGCCGCTTCGTTCCAAGAGACGACGCGCGTGCTCACTGAAGCCGCCTCCTACGGCAAGACGGACACGCTCGAAGGGCTCAAGGAAAACGTCATCGTCGGCCGGCTCATTCCGGCGGGCACGGGCGGTCAATTGCGGCGTTACCAGCAAGTCGCTGCCGAGCGCGATGCGAAACTTGCCCTAGAAGGCAAGCTCGATGCGCCGGAGACGCAGGCTGCCGAATAGACTCGAGCGTCACGCGAATAGAAAGGCCCGGCTTTGCAGCCGGGTCTTTTTTATGAGCATCGTCAATAAAAGTTCACCGTGTTTCTTCGTGTTTCGTTCACACGCGGATGAGACGATCTCGCGTTGTGAGCCCGCTTTCAATCGCCGCCGCCGGCATGAGTACGGCCGTCACGCGCTTTAACCGCGCGAGCAAGGAGCTCGTCGAAAGCTTCCAAAGCAAAGAGGGTGCAAGCCCTGAAACATCGATTGCAGATCAGATCGAGGCGAAAGCGCAATTCAAAGCGAACGCCGCAGTTGCGCGCATGGCAGATGAGATGCTGGGCGCTTTGATCGACATTAAGGCTTAAGCAGCGGCCTCAGTCGAAAATATCGAAAATATCGAAGCCGCGCTTCTTCCGGCGGCCAGTGCGTGGATCGTAGTCTTCGTCATCGTCGCGCTTCCATTGTTTCGGATGGCTGCGCCGATATTC
>JBEVOS010000089.1:0-5364 GCA_040507435.1 Caulobacterales bacterium
GGCGTTTTTATCCATTGCTTGATGAGCAGGGAAATCGTCGCGGCGCCTATCAAATCTCATACGACGTCACGGATCGTCTGAACGAACAGGCCCGTCTGCGCGATACCGAAGAAGCGCTGCGTCAGGCACAAAAAATGGAAGCGATCGGCCAGCTCACAGGCGGCATCGCGCATGACTTCAATAACATGCTGGCTGTGGTAATCGGCGCGCTCAACCTCTTGCAAAGGCGTCTGCAACGCGGCGATACTCACGTCGGGCAGTATGCAGACGCCGCGATCGAAGGCGCGACCCGCGCGTCCGCTCTCACGCAACGCCTTCTTGCTTTTTCGCGTCAGCAACAACTCGAGCCACGCGCGCTTGATCCAAACAAACTCATTGCGTCCATGACGGAGTTGTTGGCGCGCACGCTTGGCGAGCACATTCAAATCGAAACTGTGCTCACACCAGGTTTATGGCGCTGCTTTGCCGATCCAATCCAGCTCGAAAGCGCCATTCTCAATCTTGCGGTGAATGCGCGGGATGCGATGCCGGAAGGCGGCCGGCTCACGATAGATGCGAACAACGCAATGGTCGATTCAGCCGTCTCACGTGAATACGCTGTGCCCGAGGGCCAGTACGTAATGATCGCCGTCACAGATACCGGAACTGGTATGAGCGACGATGTGATGACGCAAGCTTTCGACCCGTTCTTCACCACGAAGGGGGTTGGCAAAGGAACAGGACTGGGCCTTAGCCAAGTGTTCGGCTTCGTGCGCCAGTCCGGCGGCCACGTGAAGATTTATTCGGAGCTAGGCGTTGGAACGACCGTAAAATTATATATGCCGCGATTTGTCGGCGCTGAACCAGAAGGCGAAAAGCAGTTATCGGCCGTAAACATCGCGCCAGGCCAGCTAAGCGAAATCGTTATGGTCGTCGAAGACGAGGCCCGCGTCCGCAATTTCTCAGCGGAGGCGCTGAAGGAGCTGGGTTACTCGGTCATAATTGCAGAAAGCCCGGCGCAAGCGCTACGTATGATAGAAGGCGGCCTGACTTTTGATGTCTTGTTCACCGACGTCGTAATGCCGGAAATGAATGGCCGGCAGCTTGCGAAAGCCGCCGTCGCAAAATTGCCCAAGCTAAAAGTGTTGTTCACGACAGGCTATACGCGGAACGCAATCGTTCACAACGGCGTGCTCGAGCCTGGGACGGCCGTTTTGCAAAAACCGTTCACCGTTGATCAGCTGGCGGCGAAAATTCGCGCTGTTCTGGATAGCTAAGCGCTAGTCGCCACGCGGCAGAAAGCCGAGCAAGCTGTTGTGCGCAGCGGTCGCTTGAGGGGCCTGAAACGCGAGTGATGCGAGCCGTGACATAGCGCGCCGCGCGAACTGAGCATCACGCTTACGAAGCGCATTCTCGAAGCCGTCAAGCGCTTCGGCCATGCCGGCCTCATCACTAACGCCGCTTACCCAAAATCGCTTCGGTAATGCCGATTTACGAAACTCAGCGCACATCGTCATCAACAGGATGAGAAGTGGGCTGCGTGTCGCCGAAGCAGCCTCGAAAAACACAGCGTCGAGCGCCGTACGGGCATTCGCCTTCGTCGCTTGCGACGCTACTTTGATCGCCGAGAGCAAGGCCTCGGGAGGTGACGCGTGCTCGCCCTGGAGGCGCTCTACGAGCAGTTCGGCAATGAGAACAATGATCTCACCGGCGAGCACATCGACATCCCGCCGCGAAATGCGTGCAGCTTCGAAATAATCCAGAGCGCGCTGCACGACACCACCAGAATTTGGCGTACCGACACGCACGCCGCCGCCGCGACCCGTGCCTGAACGAACAAGACCATATCGTTCAAGAGATCGAATGGCTTCCCGCAAAACGGGCCGGCCAACACCGTAACGCTCCATGAGTTGAGGCTCGGAGGCGAGCGTATCGCCGGAGCTCAAATTCGCAGCGCGAATATCGAGCTCGATCTGGATCGCCACGATAGCGGCGCGTTTAACCGTTGCGTCGGAATGGAGGATGGTCGAGAGATCTTCCGCAATTTGAGGCGCGCGCGCGAGCGCGATTTTTGCGTCCATTGCGTTTTCGAACATAACCGCCCAAGCGTTGGCGGCATCCGCTGCGGCTTCAATCACGCCATTCGCGTCTGCACCGATAATACATTCGAGCTGCCGGCGCCGAATTTCCACGAGGCGGTCATTGAGCGGCGATCGGTCCGAAGCGGGATACTTATTTCCGTTGAGCACGCTTAGGCACATGGTGAGCCGCGAGAGCGCGGTGCCGAACAGGCCAACGAACGGATTGTTCGTAAGCCGCATAATCAAGCTGTAAATTTCGACAGCCTGCTGGAGCTTTCCCGTCCGATCTGATCCCGGAGACCGGTTCAGCAGATCGCGCGCGATACGAACGTCTGAATCCTTCGCTTGAGTAGCCGCGAGCACGTAAGCAACACGATCGACAACCTTACGTACTTTTATCAATTCATCCGCGTTGACTCGCGCAAACAGAAGATAGTTGCAAACTGCCGTAGCAAGAACATCGTCCGCCGTGGCGGCGACGACGATTCCGCCGTTCCGGCCGCGACGCATGCGGGTGAGGCCCTCACGCTCTGTGATGGCCAGCGCCTCCCGCGCCACCCAGCGGCTGACTCCGAAAGCTTCGGCGAGCGCCGTTTCGTTTCCAAGGTCATGGCCGACGGGCAGGCCCTGAGCGATGACTTGCCGCTCAAGTTCTGTCGCGATTTGTTCAGCAAGCTTGGCGTGTTGAGCGTCTCCACCAAGCGTCGCGCCGCGAGCTTTCTTCACGGCGCCCACCTTCCTGACGCCCGCGACCGCCTTGCTCACAGCGTCACAATTTTCGGCGTGAGTTGACGGGTAGAAATAGGCTCTCTATTAGTTGTATAAATTGAAGGTGCGGCTTCAGCCGCCGATAATGCGGTAGCGCAAAGCGCGAGAGGGAGCATGCGAATGTACAGTGTTGACACTAAAGTTGCGCCCGATGGTTTGCTGAAAGACAAAGTTACCATCGTGACCGGTGCGAGCCAAGGTATCGGCGCGGCGGCGGCTTTCGGTTTTGCCCGCGCTGGCGCCAAAGTTGTCTTGGCGGCCCGCCGCCTCGGCCCGATTGAGGAATTTGCCAAACGCATACGTGATAACGGTAGCGAGGCCATTGCGGTCGAAACCGATGTCGCCAATGAAGAGAGCGTAAAGAATCTGGTCGAGCGGACGGTCAATCATTTCGGCCGGTTGGATTGCGCCTTCAACAATGCGGGCGTCGATCAAAAGCCGGCTTTGCCGCACGAGCTGTCGCTCGAAGAATGGCGCTACGTGTTTGGTGTCAAGTGCGACGGCGCCTTTCTCGGGATCAAATACCAAGTGCCGGCCATGCTCGCGACGGCGGGCAAGGGCGCGATCGTCAACAACGGCTCCGTGGTCGGTGATCGCGGCGTCGCGACCTTGCTTGCGCCATGTGCATCACAAGCTGCAATCGTGGGTCTTACGAAGGCAGCGGCAAAAGCGTACGGGCCGAATATCCGTATCAATATGATCGCGACGGGGGGCATTCGCACCGCGGAACGATTCGACATGTACCCAGAGGGCGCGATGGCGCACCTGCCTGCAAAGCGTCCGGGAACATCTGAGGAAGTCGCGTCGACCACCGCATGGCTGCTCTCCGACTATGCAAGCTATCATACAGGCGATGTGATCCCGATCGATGGCGGCTACTGGGCTTAGTGGGAGGCGCGCGTGAATCCTTACGGGCAGCGCATCACCGCGCCTGGTGAGGATTTTCGCGTCGCGGACCGCTTAGAGATTATGGATCTGGTTTGGCGTTTCGCGACGTCGCTTGACTTGGCGGATCGCGAAATGTTCGAGTCCTGCTTCGCGGATCGTGTGCGTTGGGATTTGTCCAACAATCCCGTGCGCTTCACAGGCGGCCCCGCCGATCTCGCGGAAACCGAATTCCCGCGATCAGAGTTCGTCGGTATTGCTTTCGCCTCGATGACAAGGTCGCCGTCGCGCGAATACTTCGTGCAGCATTGCGTCAACAATCCGCTGATCACCTTTACAGCCGGGGAGAAAGCGACCGTGCTGGCGCATTTGCGAAACCCGTTTCACGCGAAGGTGGAAGGCGTGGAGGGCGCCGTCGCATCCGATCGGATGCTCGGCGGTCTTTATCACATCGATACGCAACAAGTCGGCGATCGTTGGCGCATGAGCGCGCTTCGCCTCTCCGTTTATTCGTACGACCCCAAAACAATGGTGGGTAGGTCGTAGATAATTTTAACGAGGAAACGACAGTATGGGCCGGCTTGATGGAAAGCGCTGCATCATCACTGGCGGTGGTTCAGGAATGGGACGTGCTGCGGCGCTTCTCTTCGCCAACGAAGGCGGAATAGTTTCCGTGTTCGACGTGCAGAGCGATGCAGCAGAAAGTACCGTAAGCCAGATCAAGCAGGCGGGCGGCAAGGCGGCTGCTTATGTTTGCGATGTGACAAATGAACAGTCCGTCCAAAAGAGTGTTGATCAAGCGGTAAATGCCATGGGCGGCATTGACGTGTGCTGGTCGAACGCCGGCACGGGCGATGGTGGTACAGTGGTGACAACGCCGCTTGAGCATTGGGAAAAGATTATTCGCATCAACATGACGGGCATGTTCCTCATGTCGAAATATGTTGTGCCGCATCTCGTGGAGGCGGGTGGCGGGTCACTTATCCTGACGTCGAGCGCTGGCGTTCTCGGCAGCACGCCGGGGGTGGTATCAAACATGGCTGCGAAAGGCGGCGTGCTCGGTCTGACGCGCCAGATTGCAGCGGATTTTGCCGCGAAGAATGTCCGTGTGAACGCGATCTGCCCAGGCCCGATCATGACCTACGCGCTCACGTCCGCAATGGAAGATCGCGCCACAGCTGCGGGTCTGCCGAAGGATGCGTATATGGACCTGATGGCGAAAAACCATCCGCGCGGCAGAGTGGGAAAACCTGAGGAAGTCGCAAACGTCGCGCTCTTCTTGGCCAGCGACGAATCGAGCTGGGTTAACGCGCAATTCATCAACGTGACTGGGGTAAACTAAATGAAACTCGCAACGGAAATCCGTTGGCAGGATCGCCAATTTAAAATCCCCGTCGAGCGTGTGCGGCAGACGGAGCACTGGGGCTACGATGCAATTTTCACGGCAGAAGCCAGTGGATCAGACGCTCTAACGCCGCTCGGTTATCTCGCGGCGATCACCAATCGCATGAAGCTAGGGACATGTATTACGCAGGTGACGACGCGCCCGCCGACGGTCACGGCGCAAGCGTTTCAAACCATTGATCATATGTCCGGCGGCAATCGCGTTATGATTGGTCTTGGCAGTTCCGGTCCCCATTCGGCAGAGGGG
>JBEVOS010000093.1:0-6699 GCA_040507435.1 Caulobacterales bacterium
ACGCCCCTTTGCCTTCCGCGCGAATATCGTCGTCGAGCTTCTCAAGTGCGCGTTGCGCGCGCGCCACTGCAATCACTTGCCAGCCTTCACGGGCGCATTGCATTGCCACCGCGCGCCCAATGCCGCGTGACGCGCCGGTTACAAGCGCGATACGGGGCTCCGATCCTTCGTTCATTGCGAGTTACTTCACGCTTTCTGCGAGCAGCGACAGCTGAAAATCCTTTGCGGCGCGCGCCGCGTCGTGATCGACGAGGGCGGTAGGATAAACGCCGGTGAAGCAGTGATCGGTGAATTGCGGCGAGGCGTCGTTACGGCCTTCTTCTGCGCCCATTGCCCAGTAAAGTCCTTCGACGGAGATAAAGCCGAGGCTGTCGGTGCCGAGCGCTTTGGTCATTTCTGCGATCGACATATTCGCCGCCATCAACTGATCGAGCGAAGGCATGTCGATGCCATAGAAATCAGGATGCTTGATGGGCGGTGAGGCGATGCGGAAATGCACTTCCTTGGCGCCGGCGTCGCGCATCAATTGCACAATGCGCGCGCCTGTCGTGCCGCGCACGATAGAGTCTTCGACCAGCACGACGCGCTTTCCGCTGACGACGGCGCGGTTCGCGGCATGCTTCATCCGAACGCCAAGCGCACGAATTTCCTGCTTCGGCTGAATGAATGTGCGCCCGACATAATGGTTGCGGATGATTCCAAGCTCGTAGGGAATGCCAGAGGCTTCGGCATAGCCCATGGCGGCGGGCACGCCGCTATCCGGCACCGGTACGATGACATCCGCTTCAACGGCCTGTTCCTTCGCAAGACGTTGGCCTGAGCGTTTGCGGACCTCGTACACGCTGCGGCCGTCAATATTGGAATCCGGCCTTGCGAAATAAACGAACTCGAACACGCATGGCCGCGCGGGCACGCGCGGGAATGGGAAATAGGATTCGATCTGCGGCTTGCCGTCTTTGCCCATTGTTGCGACGACGACTTCGCCATTCTCAACGGTGCGGACGTATTTGGCGCCGATCATTTCGAGGGCGCATGTCTCGGATGCGAGAATAGGCGCGCCGTTGAGATCGCCAAGCACAAGTGGGCGAATGCCCACGGGATCGCGCGCCCCGATCATCATATTGTTCGTCAGGCAGACGAATGCGTATGCGCCCTGAATTTGATGCAGCGCTTCAACAAAGCGATCGACCACTTTCGCGCGGCGCGAGCGCGCGATCAGCTGCAGCAGACATTCCGTGTCTGATGTCGATTGGAAAATCGCGCCATCATCGACGAGTTGTTCGCGCAACAGCCGTGCATTCGTCAGATTGCCATTATGGCCGACAGCGAAACCGCCAATGGCAAGATCGGCGAACAGCGGCTGCACATTGCGAAGGATCGTGCCGCCTTGCGTGGCGTAGCGCGTGTGTCCGATCGCCATATGCCCCGGCAGACGTACAGGCAGTCCCTCGCCGCTGAAATTATCGCCGACGAGCCCGAGGTGCCGTTCGGTATGAAACCGTTGCCCGTCATAGGTGACGATGCCGCAGCCTTCCTGGCCGCGATGCTGGAGGGCGTGAAGGCCAAGCGCCGTCAAAACTGCGGCATCTTCGCTGCCGAAGACGCCGAACACGCCGCATTCCTCGTTGAGATGGTCGGGCTTGTCCCGATCCGTATCCGTAAAGCGGTCGAACCAGGAAGCGGAACCCATGACTACCTCAGAGGTCTGTCGCCGGCGTTGCGGGCGCCGGCTGCGAATCGGATTGACGACGACGGTCTATAATACCTGAAGCGCGTTCTCGCGCCTGCGGCAGGAAGCGTTCTAGCGCAACCGCCACGCCTTCATAAATGGGATATGTGCGCGCATTTGCTATGGCTGACGGCATAGTCGCCTGCGGCGCGACCTCAGCGGAATCCGTCGTTTGACGCAACAACACCACGAACAACGATACGACCAAAATGCCGCGCAGCACGCCAAAGGCGAGGCCGGCAGCGCGATCAAAACTGCCGATGTCCGTCGATTGATGCGCCTGTTTCGCCACGACGGACGTGATCAGCATGATGCCGAAGAATACGGCGAGGAAGATGATCAGTCCTGAACCTAGGATCGCGAGCGAACCATCCAGCGAAGTGATCGATTCGACGATCCCGCGCCCGCGATCGGCCAAATAATAGGCGGCGATGCCAGCGCCGATGAAGGCTACGATTGAAAACAATTCACGGATCAGCCCACGCGCGAACGCCATGATCCCCGAAAACGCGACGATGGCCAGCGCGGCCAGATCGAACCAAGTGATGCCAAATCCGTCCATTACCGCCTTCTCCCCTCCGAAGGTGCGGTCATGAGAGCCGCCAGATCCGCCACGCGGGCGATCTCGCGGACCTTTAGGCCGCCGCTTTCCGCTCCGGCCTTGGCCCCTAGAGGCGCAAGCGCCGCCTTAAACCCCAGCTTCGCGGCCTCCTTAAGGCGCAATTCCGTTCGTCCTGCGGGGCGCACATCGCCGGAGAGCGCGATCTCTCCGAATGCGACGCAGTCCCGAGGCAAAGGCTCGTCCGAGAGTGCTGAGATGAGAGCGGCCGCGACAGCAAGGTCCGCCGCCGGCTCCGTTATCCTTAAGCCCCCTGCAACGCTGAGGTACACGTCGCGGCCGCCGAAGGAAAGGCCGCAGCGTGTCTCTAGGACCGCAAGGATCATGGCGAGTCGTGCCGAATCCCATCCCACCACTGCGCGGCGTGGGGTGCCGTAAGCGGCCTCAGCCGCCAACGCCTGGATTTCGACCAGAACGGGCCGGGTGCCCTCGACGCCTGCGAAGACGGAAGCGCCGCTGGCGCGCTCTCCGCTCTGTGAAAGAAAAAGCGCTGATGGGTTCGGGGTTTCGCGCAGGCCCGCCTCAATCATTTCGAACACGCCGATTTCGTCCGTTGGTCCGAACCGGTTTTTGACGGCCCGCAAAATCCGGAACGAGTGGCCGCGCTCGCCCTCGAAATAAACGACGGCGTCTACGAGATGCTCAACGACGCGCGGCCCCGCGATCTGCCCATCTTTCGTGACATGCCCAACAAGCACCACCGCGCATCCGGAGCGCTTTGCAAACCGCACCAATTCCTGCGCGGATGCGCGCACTTGTGTCACCGTCCCTGGCGCGGCTTCCACGCCGTCCGCCCACAGCGTCTGGATTGAATCCACGATCACGACATCGGGCTTTAGTGATTTGAGACCCTCGAGAATTTGCCGGAGATCTGTTTCTGCTGCGAGCCGCACCGGCGCGTCCGCAACGCCGAGCCGTCGCGCGCGATCTTGAATCTGCGCGAGCGCTTCTTCGCCGCTGACATAGGCGACGGATTTTCCCGACTGAGCGAGCCCCGCTGCGGCCTGCAAAAGCAAAGTCGATTTGCCGATACCGGGATCGCCGCCGATGAGCACGGCGGAGGCGGGCACGAGGCCTCCCCCGCAAACGCGATCAAGCTCTGCAATGCCGGTGGCGAGCCGGGGCGGCGGCGCTTCCGCGCCCGACAAATACGCAAAACAAAAGCCGCGTGACTTTTTACCGGCGGGCGCGGCGAGGGCGCCGGGAGTTACGCTGCGCTGAATGCTCTCTTCAACGAGCGTATTCCATGCGCCGCACGCCTCGCACTTACCCAGCCATTTTGGATGGATCGCGCCGCATGACTGACAAGTGAAAACGTGATCAGGCTTCGCCATCGCGTCTCGGGTTCTCCCGAGGCGGACGCTAAGCGCGGCGCGCCGATTCGGCCACCTCGCGATTAGTCATCGAGCCCGGCCGCCTCGATGCTGAACGATGGCCAGCCCCAGCTGTGCCAGAAGGTAATCCACCAGCAGCGCTTCGACATGCGCGCGGCAGGTTCTTTGTCCTTGTCTTCGCCATCCGAGCCGTCTGGCCAAAGCGAAGGCTCTTCATAGGCGCATTCGCACCAGGCCCGCCGCCACAGGTCGTCATCCTTATAGATTTCGGCGAGCACCCATCCGTCATGTCCGATGGAGAACTCAATGCGTCCATCGCCGAGTGTGCTCTTGAAGCCAACCATCGCAAATCCTGGCGCTTCGTCGAGCATGTAGAGCGTGGCGGTAAAACTGGGCGCGCGCCATTCTTCGTAGGAGTTGATGACGCTGACGAAGCGCTCGATCAGAAAGCGCGCGGCGTGTTCCCGCGTACCGCCATCTTCTTCCCAATCATAATGCGGTGAGCGCGGCGGCGGCTGAGGCGGGTTCATCGGACGATTTTAGATTTCTCTGTGCCGCACGCCAACCCGGCGCTACTCTTGCCGATATCGAGAAAGAACAACAATGGCCAGCATCTACGATTTTACCGCGCGCACGATTGACGGAAGCGAGCAATCGCTCGGGGATTTTCGCGGTAAAGTGCTCTTGATCGTCAACACCGCGAGCCAATGCGGCTTCACAGGCCAATATAAGGGGCTAGAGGCGCTTCATCGGAAATACGCGGATCAAGGGTTCGAGGTGCTCGGTTTCCCTTCAAATCAATTCGGTCAGCAAGAGCCGGGCGATGAAACCGAGATTAAAACCTTCTGCACGTTGAAATACGATGTCACATTCCCACTCTACGCCAAGATCGACGTGAATGGCCCGCAAGCGCATCCGCTCTACGAATTTTTGACGCGCGCAAAGCGTGGTTTTCTAGGCACGCGCACCATCAAATGGAACTTCACGAAATTTATGATTGGCCGTGATGGCGTCGTTTTGGGCCGTTATGCGCCGAACATCACACCGGAACAATTGGACGCGGTGATCGCACAAAGCCTCTGAAAATCGTTCAGCCGGCGCGCGTCTGCGCTGGTGTGAGCACTCTGCGCGCAGCGGCAGTCAACGGCTTTTCGACATGCTTGTGCGTAAGCGTTCCAACAAAAAGCGCCAGCGCGCCGGCGATCGCGACCGAAAGAACGATGCCTGCTGCTGACTGGTTCAGTCCCAGTAAGATGCTTGTTTTTCCAACCGCTTGCAGAGTGAATATATGCGTGAGGTAAAGCGCATAGCTCGCATTGCCTTGGCGCTGAAGAAATCCGCTTCCGAGCGTTATGCCGTTCCGTTCGAGCGACACAAAACCGAGAACGATAAGCACTGCCGGTAATCCGTAGAAAACAACCCGCATCGTCGCTAAGCGCCATTCCGGCCACAAGCCCGCAGCGATCAACGCGCTGACGCCAGCTGTAATCGCCAGAACCGCGAGCGTCTTTGACAAAACGGCCCGCTGCGTCAGGCGCCAGATGAGCATGCCTGCTGCGAACTCGAGGATAACTGGATTGCCCCAATAACGCAGAAAAGAATTTTGGGTCAGCGCGCCGGCGGCGATCAACGCAATGATAAGCGTGAAGACGCAATTCTCGCGCGCCCAACCATCGGGAAAGAAAAGCGAAACCGTGAACAACGCGTAGAACAGCATCTCGTAATTGAGAGACCACCCAACATAGACAATCGGATTGATGGCGTATCCAGCTGGATCGAAAATCGGCAGGAAGAATAACGATTGCGCGAAGTCTTCTGGATCGAAGCCGTTCAGATTGAATATACGAAACCCTAGGAGCAACGCGAAGGCGGCGGTGAACGTCGCGAGCCAATAGAGCGGAACGATGCGCGCAATACGCGCCGTAGCGAAGGCGCCTGGGCTCTGTTGGCGTGCGGACGCAGCCATCACGAAGCCGCTCACGACAAAGAAAATGTCGACGCCGGATTCGAAACTGACGAACGGAATAGGCGCGCGGCCGATGCCGATATATTCCGTGACGAGAAAAATGAGATGATGCGCCAGCACTGCAAAGGCGGCGAAGGCTCTCAAGGCCTGTATATTCTTGTAAACCACGCGTTATCCTCCGCGCGTTTTGTTTTAGACGACGGCTTGTATCGGCCCTTCCGCACGCCCCGCCACGAATTGATCAACTCTTGCATCGCCGGAATTCTCGACGCTTGCCGCAGGTCCCCGCCAGATGATTTTGCCCTGGTAGAGCATGGCGATTTCATCAGCGATCTTCTTTGCGCTGTGCATGTCATGCGTGATCGAAAGCGCCGCGCAGCCAAGCTCTTTCGACATCTCGATAATCAGATCGTTGATCGCATCAGCGGTAATCGGATCGAGCCCGGTTGTGGGCTCGTCAAAAAATAGAATGTCGGGCTCTGCGATAATCGCACGCGCGAGCGACGCGCGCTTTTGCATCCCGCCTGAAAGCTCGATGGGACGCACATCTGCAAATTCGGGGGCAAGGCGCACTTTGCGCATTGTTTCGATCGCGCGCTCGCGTGCTTCCGTGCGCTTCACGCCGTCCGAATAGATAAGCCGGAAGGCGATATTTTCCCAGATCGTCAGACTGTCGAACAGCGCGCCGCCCTGAAACAACATGCCGAATTTGCGCTGGATCGCCGCGTGTTGAGAGGACTTCGCGCCTTTTCCTGAGAAGACCTCGCCATCGACAAGCGACTGGCCTTCATCGGGCTTCATGAGGCCGATCGTGCATTTCAGCGTCACGCTTTTGCCTGAGCCCGATCCGCCGATAATGACAAGCGACTTGCCTGCATCGACATCGAGATCGATGCCGTCCAGAACCTGGCGGCCGCGCAGTTTCTTTTTTAGGCCGCGAAGCGAGAGTTTAGGCGCTGTGCTCATGCGTCGTAAAAAGCCGTGATCAGATAATTAGAAGCGAGAATGAGTACGGTCGCGGCGACGACGGCGTTTGTCGCTGCCCGCCCAA
>JBEVOS010000101.1:0-7071 GCA_040507435.1 Caulobacterales bacterium
GACGAGGGGGATCGCAGCCAGCGCTGCAAGCTGCGCCATCATTGGAAATGCGAGCAGCGCGACGAGCCCCAGCGCGCATTGTACGACAAGCCACATCCACGCGGCTTTCATGCTGACGGCGCCGGAAGGAATTGGCCGCGCACGTGTGCGGGATACTTTCGCATCAATGTCGCGATCGACGATATCGTTATACGTGCACCCCGCGCCGCGCATCACGATCGCGCCGAGCACGAACGCGGCAACGTAGAGCGCATCTTCGGGAAAGAAGCCGTCATTCGTGCGGACAAGCGCAACGCCCATCCAGCCGGGCAGAAGCAGCAATTGCCAGCCGATTGGCCGGTCGAGCCGCGATAGCTGCGCATAGGGCTTCCAGCGCGCGGGGAGCCGGTCGGTCCAATGTTGCGCCAATGCGTCGACGGGTTTGTTTGCAGCCATTGGCGGCGTTTTACATACACAAGCCCGTCATGGCGAAAATTTCATAGCGTGCGGCGGCTGGACGCGGCCCGCCGCTCTCTGTTATGCACGCCGCCTTATGTGCAATTACGGAAGCCATAAAACCCGGATGGTCCACCGCTAATTCAAGCGGCGCTCCAAGCAGAGCCTTGGGAGGTCGTCGCGCGAGCAAAGGCCGGCGTTATGCTGGCGTGCGCTCCGAATCCTCCTTGCTGCGCGGAGCCGATCTTTGGACCGGTCAAGGCGTGATCTAAGCCTGCGTGCGCGCGGGCTCGCGGTTTCCAATTCGCAATATCTATCCAGCACACGCGACTCCGGCGCTTCCGGTTTCGCTTTCAACTTATCCGGTGATTTATGACCGATGCGGCATTTGATGACGATGATGACGAGCTTGCGCCCCTCAGGGCGCGGCCCAAGGACATCGCGCTTTACATAATCAGACGTTGGCTCTCTCAGCCGAAATATTTGTGGGCGTTTCTGGCGCTCTACGTGTTCGCGGTTGCGTGCGATCTCGCGCTGCCCGTGCTTTCGGCCAGTTTGATCGATGCGCTATCACGCGGGCCTGGTGAGGGGCGCGACCAAGTCGTGTTCTACTACGCAGTGTTCGCGGGCGTGGCGTTCTGCTTTTACTTCGTCCGCAATTTCGCGGTGCGGTTCTGGATTCCGCTGGCGGCGCGCAATATGCGCGACATCGTCAATTCCGGTTTCCGGGATGTGCAGCGTTTTAGTTCGGATTGGCACTCGAACAATTTCGCGGGCGCGACGGTGCGCCGTGTGTCGCGTGCGATGAACGCCTACGACATCATCTCAGATACGATGGTGTGGTTCGTACTGCCCGCGATCATCGTGCTGACGGGCGTTACGACGCTTACCGCGATGCGCTGGCCGCTCATCGGGCTCTTCGTGTTCTCGACGATCGTCGTCATGTTCGTTTTCAATTATTGGGCTGCGGCGGTTTATCTGCGGGTCAATTATGCGGAGACGAATAACGCAGATACCCGCATCGGGGCGGCGCTCGCGGATGCGGTCGGCGCCAATGCCAGCGTGAAGGCGTTCGGCGCGGAAACGCGTGAAGAAGGCAGGCTCAATACTGTTGTGGAGGATTGGCGTAAGAAGGCCGAGTTGCTGTGGGTGAAGGGTACGAACACCTGGATCGCGCAAAACGTGCTGCTCTACATTTTGCAGATTGGGCTTCTAGGCCTTGTCGTTCGGGAATGGCTGAATGGGCGCGCGACAGCGGGCGATGCGGCGTTCGCGATCACGTCTTACTTTCTGGTCTCGGGTTATTTGCGGCAGATCGGGGAGAGCGTGCGCAATTTGCAGCGCGGTTTTGCTGACATTTCCGATGTCGTCGCCTATCAGGCGCAGGCTTCAGAAGTCGTCGATCCGCCAAGCGGGCGCGTGTTTGCGCCGGGCGCCGGGCGGATCACGTTCGACAAGGTAACGTTCCGCTATCGCACGCAGCCTGAGCCTCTCTATCGCGATTTCACGCTCGACATCACGCCAGGCGAGACGGTTGCGCTGGTTGGCCCAACTGGTTCGGGCAAGTCGACATTCGTGAAGCTGGTCACGCGTCTTTATGATGCCGATAGCGGCGTAATTCGCATCGATGGGCAAGATGTGCGCGAGGTGACGCAGGCTTCGCTGCGCGGGGCGCTCGCCATCGTGCCGCAAGATCCGGCGCTGTTTCACCGTTCGCTTAGGGAAAACATTTCCTATGCGCGGCCTGAGGCGACGCTGGACGAGGTGATGGAAGCGGCGCGCAAAGCGCGTGCGCATGATTTCATCGCGAAGCTTCCGAAATTCTATGACACGGAAGTCGGCGAGCGCGGCGTGAAGTTATCAGGCGGCGAGCGTCAGCGCGTTGCGCTGGCGCGCGCTTTCCTAGCAGATGCGCCGATCCTCATTCTCGACGAGGCGACATCATCGCTCGATGTCGAGACCGAGCGCGACGTGCAGGAAGCGATGGCGGAATTGAAAGAAGGGCGCACCACGATCGTGATCGCGCACCGGCTTTCAACCATCCGGCAAGCCGATCGCATCCTCGTGTTCGATCAGGGCCGCATCGTGGAGCAGGGCAAGCATCTCGATCTGATCGAGGGCGGCGGGCTCTATGCGAAGCTGCATGCGTTGTCGGTTGGCGATGTGTTGAGCGAAGCGGCTTAACCTTCACGTCCTCTCTTCCGTGGCCGGAAGAGAGGACGCTTGACGCGTTGTGCTGTCTGGTGCCCATAACCTGATAAAAAAGGGAGACTGCGATGCCGCAAACGAAAGTCACGGGTCCGATCACGAACGGTAAAGGTTGGCCGTTTGGCGCGCCCAATGCCGCCGATGTCGAAGCACGCGGCTATTTGATGGAGGAATATTTTATCGAGGGTGTGGCCAATTCGTATCGCGATGCGAGCGGCAAAGGTCAGCGCGAAGATTCATCGTGGGATGCGGAAATCGATCGCACCGAGCCTTATAAGACGCGCTTCTTCGTCATTCGTCCGAAGGATGCGTCGACGTTCAATGGAATCGTGCTGGTCAATTGGCAGAACGTCACCGCGGGCGTCGATCTTGGCTGGCCGCAGGACGATGAGATTTATCGCGGCTATGCGTGGGTCGGGGTCACCGCGCAGAAGATTGGCGTTCTTGGACGGCCGGGAATCACGAAAGGGCTCACCGAATGGGATCCCGTGCGCTACGGCTCACTGACGCATCCAGGCGACGCGTTTTCCTATGATATTTTTACGCAAGCATCGCGCGCGGTGAGCGCCGACCGCAGCGGATCGCCTGATCCGCTTGGCGGCTTGAAGCCGAAGCTGATGATCGCGCAGGGCGGTTCGCAATCGGCGATGCGGCTCGGTTCCTACATCAACGTCGTGCACCAGAAGGAACGTCTGTTCGACGGCTTTTTCCTGACGGTTCATTGGGGCATGTGCCCGCCGCTGCAGGAATTGTCGATCGTCAAACAAATGGTCGCGCTCGAAGGCGGCCGTTTTCAAACCACCAGCAAGATCAACGATACATCCGGCACGCCGATCCTCGCGCTCTGCAGCGAGAGCGAGACGCTGCACAATTATCCCGCGCGCCAGCCCGATACGAACACGTTCCGGTTCTGGGAAATGGCGGGCTCCTCGCATAGCGGGCCGGAAATGGCCGATGGTATGGCTGACATATTCGCGCGCGACGGCGTGGAGCGTGCGCCCCAGCGCGAGACCCGCAATAGCGTGCAATGGGGTTATGTGCGCGAAGCGGCGCTGCGGCGGCTTGTCGAATGGGTGCGCGATGGCAAAGCGCCACCGATCATGCCGTTGGTCGAAGTTGAAGGCGGCGCGAAACCGAAGATCAAGAAAGACAAGTTGGGCAACGCGCTCGGCGGCATTCGCTTGCCCGAGGTGGAAGCGCCGACCGCGTCGAACCGCGGCGATTATGGCGCCAATATGCTCGAGGGCTTGAGCGGGGAAACGCTGCGCTTCGACGCGGCGAAGCTCAAAGAACTCTATCCAACGAAAGCCGACTACGTCGCGAAATGGAATAAGGCCGTCGATACGCTCATCGCGCAGGGATTGGTCTTGCCTGAGAGCGAAGCCGCAGTACGCGAGCGAGCGGAAGCATTCTATTACTAGACCAGGAAGACGTTCTCGACGCGAGTGCAGGCAATGTCGAAAATCGAGTTTTCAACATTGAAGCGCGTGATGACAGCGTTTTCCGTTGTCAGCATGTAGCGCTCCGAACGCTCGCCAAGAAAGAAATCCGGTTCGCGGCGTGCTACGCCCGCGGCGCGTGCGAATTCGAGATTGCCATCGCTGTAAAATTCGAGTTCGCCGCGTGGATCGATATCTGCGGCCCAACGCGCCAGCACGAACGGATCGTTTGGCGCGATGCACGCGATGAGGCCATAGCCAGAGCGGCGCAGTTTCGGCGCGGCTTCGATAAATTGCGGTAAGTGGCGTTGTGTGCAGATCGGCGTGTAAGCGCCGGGAACGCCGATCACAACGGCGCGGCGGCCAGCGAACAAGCTCTCCGTGTTTGCTGCGCTCACCGCGCCATCGCGCAAAACGCCAAGCATGGCGTTTGGAATACGATGGCCGATTTTCAATCGGGCTGGAGGGTACATTTGCTTCTCGCGGGGATACCGGCGAAGAAAAGACCTCCAGCAGTTAATAAGCCGCAACCGCAGCTGCTATCAGATAAGCGTAGCTGGTTTTTCGCCGAGTTCGTCGAGCAAGGGCTGCGCGTAGTCGATCCGGCCCGTCAGAGATATCCCATCCGCGCTCGCCAAGCGGAACACAGCCTCCGCAATCACTTCTGGCGGCTCAAATTCCTGATCTTCGCCAAAGCGCGCATTGGCCAAAAGGCCAGGCGTCGCGACGAGGCCAGGCGAGATGACGTTCACCGCGACATTGTCACGATAGGTTTCGCGCGCGAGGCCGGTCGACATCCGTTCAAGCGCAGCTTTGCACATGCCGTAAACGATTTGACCGATCGGCGCGCCTTTGTAGGGCGGCTCGGGATGGCGTGCGGCGCCGGAAGATATGTTGATGATCGCGCCGCTTTTCTTTTCGCGCATGGCGGGGAGAACGAGTTGCGAGAGATGAAATGGCGCCTTCACGCACACATCCATCATCACATCGTAGCGCTTGAGCGTGAAATCCGCGATCGGAATGAAAAACGTCACGGCGGCGTTGTTCACCAGAATATCCGGCGCGCCATAAAGCGCGGTGGTTTCCGCGATCAGGCGCTCGCGATCTCCGGCGTTGGAAATATCGGCTTTGATGAAGGCCGCTTCACCGCCTGCGTTTTTGATGCGGTCCATCGTGCCATGGAGGGAGCCTTCGAGCTTGCTGTCACCGCTTTCGGCTGTTCGTGCGGAAATGACGACTTTCGCACCCGCCATTGCGAGGCGGACGGCGATGGCTTCGCCGATGCCGCGGCTCGCGCCGGTGACGAGCGCGACTTTGCCTTTCAGCGGTCCGTTCGGAGAAATGCGTTCGTCGGACATGGTCTCTCCCTTTTCAGAGAGAGTCGCGCGCTTTCAAAAGCTGCGCAACCCAGCGTGAATTATGGGTTTTCTTGCTGGTTTTCTTGCTGGTTTTCTGGCATGATGTCCTGGAAATACGGCTCGACCTCGCCGGTGAGCTTCATCGTCATTTGGTTGCCTTTGCGATCTTTCGTCGTGCCGACGGCGACGCGCACCCAGCCTTCGCTCACGCAATATTCTTCGATGTTGGTTTTCTCGACGCCTTTGAAGCGGATGCCGACGCCGCGTGTGAGCACGGCTTCATCATAATGCGGGCTCTTCGGGTCGATGGAGAGGCGATCTGGCGGGGCGTCGGTCATGCCGGGCTTCTAGCGGCCGCAGCAATACTTGCAAGCGCGGCGGGAGCGCGGCACGGAAAGGCATGCCCGATCCAAGGCTCTATATCGAAGACGCGCTGCACGAAGGCGCACAGCTTTCGCTCGATGACGGGCAGAGCCGGAAGCTGACCTCTGTGTTGCGGCTTGGTCCTGGTTCTGGCGTGCGCGTGTTCAATGAGGAAGGCGAGTGGCGCGCGATTATCGCCGCCGCGAGCAAGAAAGGCGTCACCGTGGAGATCGGCGCGCAATCGCGTCAGGCGCGGCGTGCGCCCGATCTCGACCTTCTGTTCGCGCCGGTGAAGCGCGATGCGACTGACCTGGTCGTAGAAAAGGCGACTGAACTTGGCGTGCGGCGCATCAGACCTGTCATCACAGCTCGTACGATCGCGGATACCGTGCGGCTTGACCGGCTTAGCTTGATCGCGCGGAGCGCCGCCGAGCAGACAGAGCGCTTCGACATTCCGGAGATTGCGCCGCCCTTGCCGCTGATCAAGGCGCTCGACGGCTGGGAGGAGGCGCGCGCTTTGATTTATGCTGACGAGGCCGGTGAGGTATGGGGCGGTGAGAAAGCGCGGGATATCGCGCGCGCGCTGGCGGCATTGAACGCCGATGCGCCGCTTGCCGTTCTAATTGGGCCGGAGGGCGGCTTTACGCCGGAGGAGCGGACATTGTTGCGCTCAAAACGCTGCGTTATTCCTGTGTCGCTGGGGCCGCGTATCCTTCGCGCCGAGACGGCGGCTATCGCCACGCTCGCCGTGGTCCAGGCGCTCGTGGGCGATTGGCGGCGTGGGGCGTGAGATAGGGGCCGCTTCTAGGACGTCACGGCGGCGTGATAGGATGGGCTTGCCGGGCTTAGGTCCGCGCCCCAAATGCCCAAGAGCCGTGCGCGGCGAGGGAGGACGAGCTTGGCGAATACGAAAGAGAAGGCGCCCCCGGTTGAGGGCGTCCGCGACCTCATCGCTCATTTGGAAAAGGGCTCGAAGCCTGATCGCACCAGTTGGCGTATCGGCACTGAGCACGAGAAATTCGGGTTCTATAAAAAGACGCGCGCGCCGGTGCCCTATGAAGGGCCAAATGGAATTGGCGCGCTGCTTAACGGCCTTGCCGAGAATTACGGCTGGGCGCGAATCTATGAGGGCGAGAATGTCATCGCCCTTGAGAAGGACCGCGCGTCGGTGACGCTTGAGCCTGGCGGGCAGTTGGAGCTTTCTGGCGCGCCGCTTGAGCATGTTCATCAGACTGGCGACGAGACCGCCGCGCATCTTTCCCAAGTAC
>JBEVOS010000123.1:0-4713 GCA_040507435.1 Caulobacterales bacterium
GCGCCCCGTGTGAGGAAATCATGGCGAAGGAAAAGTTTGAGCGGACGAAGCCGCATTGCAACATCGGCACGATTGGTCACGTTGACCATGGCAAGACGACGTTGACGGCCGCGATCACGATCACGTTGGCGAAGGCTGGCGGCGCGAAGGCGATGGCTTATGCGGATATCGACGCGGCTCCGGAGGAGAAGGCGCGCGGGATCACGATCAACACGGCGCACGTCGAGTATGAGACGGCGAACCGCCACTACGCGCACGTGGATTGCCCAGGTCACGCGGACTACGTGAAGAACATGATCACGGGCGCGGCGCAGATGGACGGTGCGATTCTGGTTGTGTCGGCTGCGGACGGCCCGATGCCTCAGACGCGCGAGCACGTTTTGTTGGCGCGTCAGGTCGGCGTTCCGGCGATGGTTGTGTTTCTGAACAAGGTCGACATGGTCGACGACAAGGAGCTCTTGGAGCTCGTTGAGATGGAAGTGCGCGATCTTCTGAACAACAACAATTTCCCTGGCGACGACGTTCCGATCGTTCCCGGCAGCGCGTTGGCTGCGGTTGAAGGGCGCGATGCGCCGATCGGCGAAGATGCGATCATGAGCCTGATGACGGCTGTGGACACGTATATCCCGCAGCCGGAGCGTCCGATTGATCAGCCGTTCCTGATGCCGGTTGAAGACGTGTTCTCGATTTCGGGCCGCGGCACGGTTGTGACGGGCCGTGTTGAGAAGGGGATCGTGAAGGTCGGCGAGGAAGTCGAGATTGTCGGGATCCGCGACACGGTGAAGACGACGGTGACGGGCGTTGAGATGTTCCGCAAGCTGCTGGACAGCGGTCAGGCGGGGGACAATATCGGCGCGCTTCTACGCGGTATTGACCGTGAGGGCGTTGAGCGCGGCCAGGTGCTGTGCAAGCCGGGCAGCGTGAAGCCGCATAAGAAGTTTGAGGCCGAGGCGTATATCTTGAACAAGGACGAGGGCGGCCGCCACACGCCGTTTTTCACGAATTATCGTCCGCAATTCTATTTCCGGACGACGGACGTGACGGGCATCGTTCAATTGCCGGAAGGCACGGAAATGGTGATGCCTGGCGACAACGTGAAGATGACGGTTGAGCTGATCGTCCCGATCGCGATGGAGCAGGGTCTGCGGTTTGCGATCCGCGAAGGCGGCCGCACCGTCGGCGCGGGCGTCGTCGCGAAAATTATTGAATAGGGCCTCGACAGCCTAACAAACCAAAGGCCGCTTCCGGCAACGGAAGCGGCCTTTTTTGGTGTGCGCCAAACATTTGCTTAATAGGCGATCGTCGTAGACGGCTCTTCATGCAGCCAACGCACGAACCGGTTAGCGCGATCAACGAGCGCAACGCGCGGCGTAATGGGCGCATCGACGAGCTCGAACCCCATAATGATGATTTCTTCGCCTTCCGAAATGAGATGCGCGGCTGCGCCGTTCATGCAGATCGCGCCGCTGCCGCGCGGACCGACAATCACATACGTCTCAAGCCTGGCGCCTGAAGTGTTGGAGACAACCAGCACACGCTCGCCTGGCCAGAGCCCCACACTGTCCATCAAATCCTCATCGATGGTGATCGAGCCTATATAAGCGAGATTGGCTTCCGTAACCGTGGCGTTGTGCAGCTTCGACCGCATTACCCAGCGCATGGCTTACCCTTGCAAACCTAAAGTATGGCATTTACGCGATGAGAAAGCCGACAGGAAGTGCGGCGATGGGTTAACGCGCACGTCAGCGCGCCGAAAGGAGACGCTTATGCGTTTCAGCATTCAAGATTTGGCTAAGCTAAAACGGGAAAACAAGCGTTTCGCGACGCTGACTTCATATGATTTTGCATCTGCCATTTTGGCCGAGCGCGCCGGCGCGAAAATTCTCCTCGTGGGTGATTCCATGGGCATGGTCGTTCACGGCCATGAAACCACTCTGCCAGTGACGGTCGACGACATTGTCCGTCACGCGAGCGCCGTGATGCGCGGATCGCAAAGTGCGCTCGTTGTCGCCGATATGCCGTTCCTCAGTTACACGAACCACCACGACGCACATCGCACCGCCGCGCGCCTTATGCAGGAAGCAGGCGTGCAGGCCGTAAAGCTTGAAGGCGGAACGCATATTGCGCCGATCGTGAAGGCGCTCGTTGCGAATGGCGTACCCGTCATGGGGCACCTCGGATACACGCCACAATCGACACATCAGATCGGCGTGAAAGTGCAGGCCAAGGGGTCCGAAGCAGCCCGAACTTTGATCGAAGACGCGCTCGCGCTTCAGGAAGCTGGCGCCTTCGCAATTGTGCTTGAACTTGTGCCCGCTGAACTTGCCGCTGAAGTCACCAAGCGGCTGCAGATATCAACCATCGGCATTGGTGCGGGACCAGCATGCGACGGGCAAGTCCAGGTATGGCATGATGTTCTTGGGCTATTGCCCGGGAAACCACCGCGCCACGCAAAAGTGTTTGCGCCTATCGGAGATCAAATTGTCGCTGCGCTTTCAGCGTACGTCAGTGAAACGGAAAGCGGCGCGTTTCCAGCGAAAGAACAAAGCGCGTCGATGTCTCCGGACGCGCTTGCAGAAGCGCTCAAATCCCAATGAGGATTGTGCACACGATTGCTGACTTGCGCGCCGCACGTCGCGAACTCAACACCGATATCGGTTTTGTGCCGACGATGGGCGCTTTACATGACGGGCATATTAGCCTTGTGAAGCGTGCAAAAGCCGAATGCGGCTCTGCAATCGCGAGCATCTTTGTCAATCCGACACAGTTCAACGACAAAGCAGATTTCACACGCTACCCGAGAACTTTGGAAAATGACGCGAGGCTGCTTGAGCCCGCTGGCTGTGACGTTATCTTCGCACCTGACGCACAAGAAATGTATCCGCAAGGCTTCGATACGCGGATCGACATCGGCAGCGTAACGACTCAGCTTGAAGGCGCAATGCGTCCAGGGCATTTCGCGGGCGTCGCGACCGTCGTCGCAAAACTCTTTAACATTGTGCAGCCGGCGCGCGCTTACTTTGGTCAGAAAGACGCCCAGCAGGTCGTGGTCGTGCGCAAGCTTGTGGCGGACCTAAACATGCCGCTTGAAATCGTAGCCGCGCCAACTCTACGCGAGGCTGATGGTCTCGCGATGAGCAGCCGCAATGTGCATCTGACAGCGGCGGAGCGCGCCGCTGCGCCGGTCGTTTATCAAGCGCTGCAAGCGGTCAAAGCAGCTTATGAAGCTGGCGAGAGAGATGGCGAAACACTACGCGCCATCGCGAAGCAAAAACTTTCTCATGAGCCGCTCGCGATCGTTGAATATGTAAGCGTCGCCAATCCCCGAACACTCGACGAACTCGATGGTGTTGCACATGACGCGCTTGTGTCGCTGGCCGCCCGATTTGGGAAAACCCGGCTTATCGACAACATCGTTCTCGGCTAGCGAGGCTTTCTGCCTCGGGGGCCGCCGCCCGCTTGCCGGAAACTGGCGGCGCTGGTAGAGGAGGCCATCCCAGTAGAAACAGGTTGTCGCTAAGGTCCGAGATGGCCGCCGCGGTCCCCTGTGTGAAAGCTGGGCCGCGCCTAGGAGTTTAGCTCAGCTGGTAGAGCATCGGTCTCCAAAACCGAGGGTCGTGGGTTCGAGTCCCTCAACTCCTGCCAGGCGCGCGGCGCTCGTACTTCGTAGAGAGTTAAGGGTTCAAAGAACTGATGGCCACTGAGATGTCCGAGCAAGACAGCGAGCCGAAGCGCCGCGGCGGGCCGCTCGCGTTTTTCCGCGAAGTCCGCGCCGAGGGACGCAAAGTCACCTGGGCGACGCGTCAGGAAGTGACTGTGTCCACGATCATGGTGCTGATCATGGTCGTCCTTGCCGCTGTGTTCTTCTTCCTTGTCGATACCATCATCGGGTTCGTCGTTAATACTCTTCTCAGCCTCACCTAACGCTGAGCAACATTTTTTGGAGATCGCTGTGGCGGCCCGCTGGTATATCGTTCACGCTTATTCGAATTTTGAACAAAAGGTCGCTGAGGCGATCCGCGATCAGGCTGCGCGCCAGAACATCAGCGAATTGTTCGAAGACATCAAAGTGCCGACCGAGGAAGTCACCGAAGTCGTTCGCAACACCAAGAAGGTGCGCCAGCATCGTCACTTCCCAGGCTACGTGCTGGTGAAGATGGATCTGACGGATGAGGCGTATCACCTCGTGAAGAATACGCCGAAAGTGACGGGCTTCCTTGGGCAGCAGAATAAGCCGCAGCCAGTCAGCGAAAAAGAAATCGAACGCATTCTTGGACGGGAAAATGAGCCGGGTACAGCCAAGCCGCGGCGCGTAATCTCGTTCGAAGTGGGTGAGCGCGTGCGCGTTTCGGACGGTCCGTTCCAAAGCTTCGAAGGGCTTGTGTCCGAGGTCGATGAAGAACGTGGCCGCCTAAAGGTCGCTGTCATGATCTTTGGCCGCGAGACGCCGGTCGATCTTGAGTATGCCCAAGTCGAGAAACTGCGCTGACATTTTTGGCGGCGTGACAAGACCTCTGGGGTCCGGTATAGGACCCGCCTTCGCTGGAGCGGCTTCCGCACTGGCGATACCGTGTGGGAGGCCCGGGCAAAGTCCAGCCCAGCCGCACCACGCACCCTCAGCAGCGCCGGGATGAGCCTTGCGCTGACAGTTTGAGAGGAACACATGGCGAAGAATATCCTGGGGCAGATCAAGCTCCAGGTGCCGGCTGGCGA
>JBEVOS010000154.1:0-5122 GCA_040507435.1 Caulobacterales bacterium
AGGGGTTCGCGCAATCGCTGCGGGCGTAAACGGCGCTGAACTCGCCGCCGCGCCCAAACCGCCGCCGCCGCGCCCTGTCCGCCCAATTGCGACCGCCCCGGCCGCGAAGGCCTCTCCGCCCAAGCCCGCCGCGAAAGCGCCGCCGCCAGCGCCGGCTAAGGCCGCTTCGCCTCCGAAACCGGAGCCAGCGAAACCGGAACCGGTAAAGGCAGAGCCTCCCAAGGCGGAGGCTAAGCCTGCGCCCGCTGCGAAGCCTGCTCCCGCCGCCAAAGCCGTCCCGCCTGCGCCCGCTAAAGCGGCGACGCCAGCGCCGGCCGCCAAGAAAGCCGCTCCCGCCCCGGTGAAAGCCGCCCCAGCAGCTAAAGCGCCGCCGCCCGCTCCTACGAAGGCGCCAGCGAAAGCCGCACCGCCTGCCCCCGCAAAAGCTGCGGCTCCCGCGAAAGCTGCTCCTCCGGCCGTCGCCAAGAAGGCCGTTCCGGAAAAAGCGGCCCCGGAAAAAGCTCCAGCAAAGGCGAAGGCGCCGGAACCTAAAGCGCCCGCCAAAACCGCTCGAAAGAAAGCCTAATGGCAAAACCCTGGCTTTGGCTCCTTGCCGGTCCCGATGGATCGGGCAAGTCGACGCTCTCATCCTCCGATGCGATCAACCGCATTATCCGCACGCCGGAATCGCCGGGCGCGCCGGCTTATCTTTGTCCCGATCCGATCTCGGCGGCGCTGCGCGCTGAGCGTCCGGAGCTGACCTCCACGCAAGCGTGGCGGATGGCGGCGGAGCGTACGGACGCCGAAGTCAGCCGCCTCGTGAAAGAAGGCCGGCCGATGGTCGTTGAGACGATCCTCTCGACGCCGAAATATGAGCCGATCGTGGAAGAGGCGAAGAGCCGCGGATTTCTGGTTGGGCTTGCTTACGTGCTTCTGCAGCGCCCAAGCATGCATATGGAGCGCGTGGCGCAGCGCGTCGGCCTCGGCGGGCATGACGTGTCCGGCGAGAAGATTATCGAGCGCTGGGGGCGTTCGCTCGGAACGCTGCCGTGGTTTGCTGAGCGCGCCGATTATTTCACGCTGTGGGACAACAGCGCTCAAGGCGGGCCGCCCGCGCTGCTAATCGAAGCGACGGCGAGTTCGCTCTACATCGCTCCGGCGACGACGTCGCTTATGCGCGGCGACGACACGCATCCTAGCCTTGCCGCTGCGCTGCAGGCGCTGGTTTCCAAGCTGAGCGCTTAATCGTCGCGCCGAATGACGCGGATTTGACTTAAGCGCGCTCCCGAACAATTCTCCGCGCCGCCCGCTTCGGGCGAAAATTGCGCGCGTTTTGAGAGGGATTCGCATGTCCGGGTGGGCTGATCCGAGACCTATGTCGCCTCACCTGCAGGTGTGGCGATTCCACGTCACGATGTTGGTCTCGATTCTTCACCGTGGGGCGGGGATCATTCTGTACGCCAGCCTTATTGCGCTGGCCGCGATGCTCACCGCGATTGCGATGGGGCCCGCCGCGTATGATGCGCTGATCGGCTGGGCGCCTTTCTGGCTGATCCAGACGAAGATTTTGGCGTTCACTGCTGCGCTCGCATTCCACTTTGGAAATGGCATCCGGCATCTGTTCTGGGATGCGGGGACGGGTTTTCAGCCGGCGACCGCGAATCTCACGGCGTGGCTGGTGATCCTTTTCACCTTCGCCGCGCCCGCCGCGCTTTTCATCTACATCAATTTCGTTCGCTGAGGGCTGCGGATGTCTTCTTCTTCCTTGCGCACGCCGCTGGCGCGTGTTCGCGGCCACGGTTCTGCGAAATCCGGCACGGGTCATTTCATCGCGCAGCGCGTCAGCGCCATCGCGCTGGCTTTCCTTGCGCCCTATCTCCTGATCTCTGGCGCGATTTATCTTGGGCCGGGTTTTGATGCGGCGCGCTACTGGATAGCGTTGCCGTGGGTGGCCGCGCCGCTTGCGCTATTTGTGCTTGCTGCCTGCTATCACATGCAGATCGGCATGCAGGTGATCATCGAAGATTATATCGAGAAGCATTTGACGCGCGCTGCGCTTGGCATTCTCAACGTGTTCGTCGCGGCCGCCGTGGCCATTGTGGCGCTGTTCGCCATCCTCAAGATCTTCCTCGGAGCCTGATTACGTGGCCGCCTATACTTGGATCGATCATACGTTTGACGTCGTCGTTGTCGGCGCGGGCGGTTCTGGGCTTCGCGCTGCGCTTGGATGCGCGCAGGCTGGGTTAAAGACGGCGTGCATTTCGAAGGTGTTTCCAACGCGCTCGCACACGGTTGCTGCGCAAGGCGGCATTTCCGCTTCGCTCGGCAATATGGGTGAGGATGATTGGCGCTGGCACATGTACGACACCGTGAAGGGGTCTGACTGGCTCGGCGACCAAGACGCGATCGAATATCTCGTGCGCAATGCGCCGGCGGCGATTTACGAGCTTGAGCATTGGGGGGTGCCGTTCTCGCGCACGCAGGACGGCAAGATTTATCAGCGCGCCTTCGGCGGCATGACGAAGAATTTCGGCGAGGCCCCGATCCAGCGCACGTGCGCCGCTGCGGACCGCACCGGCCATGCGCTGCTGCACACGATGTATGGCCAGTCGCTGCGGCACGCGACGGAGTTTTTCATCGAGTATTTCGCGCTCGACCTCATCATGGAAAACGGCGAATGCCGCGGCGTGACGGCGTGGAAGCTCGATGACGGCACGATGCATCGGTTCCGTGCGCAACGCGTGATCCTTGCGACGGGCGGTTATGGCCGCGCGTATTTCTCCTGCACCAGCGCGCATACCTGCACGGGCGATGGCGGCGGCATGGTGCTGCGCGCAGGTCTGCCGCTCCAGGATATGGAATTCGTGCAATTCCACCCGACAGGCATTTACGGCTCAGGCTGCCTCATCACGGAAGGCGCGCGCGGTGAAGGCGGCTACCTCACCAATGCGAATGGCGAGCGGTTCATGGAGCGCTACGCGCCGACCGTGAAGGATCTTGCGCCGCGCGACATGGTGAGCCGCGCGATGACGGTTGAAATTCGCGAAGGCCGCGGCGTCGGTCCGAACAAAGACCACATCTTCCTGCACCTTGATCACCTCGATCCGAAAGTGCTGCATGAGCGGCTGCCGGGGATTTCGGAGAGCGCGAAGATTTTCGCGGGCGTCGATGTCACAAAGGCGCCGATCCCGGTGCTTCCCACCGTGCATTACAATATGGGCGGCATCCCGACGAATTATCACGGCGAAGTTCTCACGAAGGTCGATGGCGATCCGGATGCGGTGGTGCCGGGCCTTATGGCTGTCGGCGAAGCGGCCTGCGTTTCGGTGCATGGCGCGAACCGGCTTGGTTCGAATTCGCTGACGGATTTGGTTGTGTTCGGGCGCGCTGTCGGATTGCGCTGCGCGGAAACGGTGTCGAAGGGCGCCAAGCAACCGGAGTTCAAGAAGGACACGGCGGATTCGCATCTCGCGCGGCTCGATAAATATCGCAATGCGAAGGGCGCGACGCCCACGGCGCGTTTGCGCGATCTGATGCAAGCCGCGATGCAGGATACGTGCGCGGTGTATCGCACGGGCGATCTGCTCGCCGAAGGCGTGAAGCGCATTGCGGATGTGTGGTCGGGCGTGCCGGATATCGGCGTCACGGACCGCACGCTGATCTGGAACACCGATCTCGCCGAAACGCTCGAGTTCGAAAATCTCTTGCAGCAAGCGATCGTAACGGTGAACGGCGCCGCGAACCGCACCGAAAGCCGCGGCGCGCATGCGCGTGAGGATTTCCCGGATCGCGACGACGATCATTGGATGAAGCATACGCTGGCGTGGATCGATGAGAGCACGGGCCGTAGCGTAATCGATTATCGCCCAGTGCATTCGTACACGATGACGAACGATATCGAGCCGTTCCCGCCGAAGAAGCGGGTTTACTAAGCTGGCAAAAGATACTGCGAAAAGGGCTAGCTAGAGGCGGCGCGCCCTTCGCGCAGCTTGTTCGCATAATCCGTGACGTGCGCCATCGGCATGCCCGATTGTCCGCGCGGCAGCAAAGTGCGTAGTGCTTCAATCATGTGAGCGTCTGCAAATGCAGCTTGCCAGTAGCTGACTTCGCAGAGCCGCGTCCATGTCGACTGCTCAGGCCGTTTTGTTGAGTGAATGCTGGTCACGTGCATCGTGCCGGCTATGCGGACATCTGGGGCGCGCAGGATTTTACGCCACATATTGAGATCGGTATGAATTTCTTTCGGCGCTGGCGTCCAACCTTCGGGCAAACTGCGATAAAAATCGAGCCTGTGGCCAACGACCGTAAGACCACAAAAAGTGAAGTTATTGTTTAGCATGTATTGGCGCACGGCCGGGTCCGTCATTACTTGGGGCGACCCGCTTACAGTAAAGATTGGCGATATTTGAGTTTGACGGGTATGTGCAAAATCGTGGTTGCTGAGCATAGAGCCCATCGTTTCGAGGTGGTCGGGAAACCAGAAGTCATCGTCGCTTAGATAGCAAACGGCCGCGCCAGTTGCTTCAGTAAGCGCAAGATGCCTCCACGCTTCTCCGTGGCGTTCGCCCTTTGCGAACTGAAACGCTCTTATGCGCGGGTCCCGTTGGGTATAGGCGTTGACTAATTTGATCGTTTCTTCGATCGCGCCATCGCAAACGACGAAAATCTCGAAATCCTGTACCGTCTGCGCGAGGACGCTATCGATCGCCGCGCCAATGACGGCGCCATTTGTGTGCGTTGGAATAAGAACCGTGAATTTCATTTCTGGCTGATTAGTTCGTCAATTTTCGCGATTTCTTCGATGATGCGCAGTTCGTCCAGCAACGAACTGAACGGCGGAGGACCTCCGCTGATATGAAGGAGAAATGCCCTAAGCTCTTCGAGCAACGGCATTGCATCGCCTAATTTTATGATGTTTTCGCTGCTATCGTTCTGGCGCACGAGAACGGCGTCGTAACGTGTGCTGTCGAGTTGGCAAACCGCGCCTTCTAAGCGCAGCAAGACTCGTCGCAAATTTGTGGGATGGAAAGAGGAAACTTCCATCCCAAAAGGAATGTTATTTGCCGTTCTTAAGTGCGCTACTGCAGCGTCGGCGCCCGACAAGGGGTCGGCATGGGCAGTTTCTAGGGTGGGAATTTCGCCT
>JBEVOS010000168.1:0-5788 GCA_040507435.1 Caulobacterales bacterium
ACGAGTCTGGCCTTAACGATACGATCCGCATGGAAATAGAAGCTGGCGAAACTTATTACGTGCAGCAGAATATTCAGATGGGAATCATGGCGGGCCGCGCAGTGTTAGCGCCGTCAGATCAAGCTGCTTTTACGACCGCAGCGCCGCGCATGCGCCTTTCCGATCCGGTGCAGTAGGCAAAGCTAAATCCAAAAAGCAAAGGGCGAAGCCGATGGCTTCGCCCTTTGTGTTTCGTTGAAGCTATCGCGCGGGTCTTAACCCAGCGCAGCCTTCGCTTGATCCACGAGGCCCTTGAAAGCCTCCGGCTGGTTCATGGCGAGATCGGCCATCACCTTGCGGTCGACTTCGATCCCCGCCTTCGCGAGCCCCGCGATAAACCGCGAATAGGTAAGCCCTTCCGCGCGGACGCCAGCGTTGATGCGCTGGATCCAAAGCGCGCGGAAATTGCGCTTCTTCACGCGGCGGTCGCGATACGCGTACTGCCCCGCCTTCTCCACAGCAGCGTTCGCCGTGCGGAATGTATTCTTGCGGCGGCCATAATAGCCCTTCGCCGCTTTAACGACTTTCTTGTGCCGGGCGTGAGCTGTCACGCCGCCTTTTACGCGCGCCATATCTCGCTCCCTTAATCGAGGCCGTACGGAATCCAGAGTTTTACGCGATCGCCATCGGCTTTCGAGAGAACCTTGGTGCCCCGATTGGTGCGGATATATTTGCCGTTATGGCTCATCAGGCGGTGGCGTTTGCCCACGACGCCCATTTTCACCTTACCGGTCGCAGTGAGCTTGAAGCGTTTTTTAACGCCGCTCTTCGTCTTCAGTTTCGGCATTTGTCCCTCCTAGATGGGATGAAGACCTGTCACGAGGACAGGCTGATTGACCGCCACGGCATGCCGTTTCGCCGGGCTGTCAAAAGAGGCGGGCTGATAGCACCGGGGAAAGCGCGGGGCAAGGGCTCCCCTTCGCGCGGCGCGGCGCTATAACGGCGAGAGGGAGCAGCGCATGGGCGTGATCGATCAAGCCAAGCAGGAAGTCTCGAAAGCCTGGAAGCTGCTCTGGGCCGGAATAGGCGCGGTGCTTGGCTCCCCCGTTGCGGTGGCTGTGGCTGCCGCTTTCGGCATCGCCTTCACGTGCCAGCTGATTTACGCGCCCTGGCGCTTTCCACCGCTCGGCCGCCTTTCGCTGGCGCAACTTGGGCTGCCGTCCATCGATTTCGGCGCTGCTGGCGCGATCGCCGGTGAAGCGGGATCAGCCGCACTCCGGCAGGGCGCGCCGGACGCGGTGAAGGATTTCTTCGCCGAGAACAGCGACCTCATCCCCTACGCGAACGCAGCGCTGCTCGCGCTTTCAGTGGCGGTTTTCATTTGGGCGGCGCGGCAACAAATGATCCGCTACAAACGCCGGCCCCAAGCGATCAGCGTTTATCAATAGTCCACGCGCGCCTAATGGCGGGGGGTAATAGCTTACGCGCGCGCCGTTAAGCGCGCGGGGCAAGCACCATAACGACCTGACGGCCTTCAAAACGCGGTTCATGCTCGACCTTGGCGATGCCATCGAGTTCGCCGCGCATACGGTCCAGCAGGTCCATTCCGATATCCGGGTGCGCCATCTCACGGCCGCGGAACCGCAAGGTGATCTTCACCTTGTCGCCTTCCTCGAAGAAGCGATGAATCGCCTTCATCTTCACGGTATAATCGTGA
This sequence comes from Caulobacterales bacterium, assembly GCA_040507435.1. Taxonomy (GTDB): domain Bacteria; phylum Pseudomonadota; class Alphaproteobacteria; order Caulobacterales; family Aquidulcibacteraceae; genus JBEVOS01. The sequence continues at coordinate 1,697 of JBEVOS010000168.1, forward strand.
TCGTCGATGTTCGGGCGAACCTTGATTTCCTTGAGTTCGATCCGCTTGGCTTTCTTGCGGGTCTCGGTCTTTTTCTTCTGCTCTTCGAAGCGGAACTTACCGTAATCGAGGATTTTGCAGACGGGCGGCTCGCTGTGTGGAGAAACCTCCACAAGGTCGAGGTTCGCCTCGCGCGCGGCTTCAAGCGCTGCGCTGAGGGGGACTTCGCCCTGCTTCTCGCCATTTTCATCGATCAGAAGGACGCGGAGAACGCCGCGGATTTCTTCGTTGACGCGCGGCCCATCCTTTGTCGGCGGCGGCGCTGCGTGTGGTCGGCGTGCTATTCTCTCTCTCCTATGTCTGTGGACACAAAGCGGCGATATGCGCCACTTAAAGCAATATCGCGCGCGCCGCTATCGCGTTCAAGCGTGAGCTTGTTGGGGAAAGACGCCTAGATTGCGGATTTGTTGATCCACCTGCTCGACCGGCATCTGATTCAGATCCTTCGCCAGCAGACAAAGCGCGCCCCGCGCGCCGCGCGGCGCTACCCGGGATGGATCGGAATCCGCCGAGAATAGCACGACGCAGGGCACGCCCCCGGCCGCCGCGATGTGCATCGGCCCCGTATCGTTACCGACCGCGAAAAGCGCCCGCTCCGCCAGGGTCGCGATCTGGAATAGGTCAGTGCGGGACACCAAATTCTTGGCTTCCGGAACGTGCTGGACGATCTCGGCCCCAATATCCTTCTCGGCGCTGGCGCCGATAACGGCGGGCGTGACGCCGCGGGCTGCGATGCGCTTGGCGAGGTCAATATAGCGGTCAACCGGCCAGCGCTTCTCGGGGCGGTGCGGCGAGGCCCCCGGAATGATGAGGCCAAACGGCCCGCGAATCCCAAAATAGCCCGGCTGCAGCCGGGGCGCGTCCCGAAGCGACGTGCGCACCCAGGAGAGGTCCGGCAGAGGAGCGGCGCCAATGTCCCAGCCGCCTTCCGGGCCAAGGCCGGCATAGGCCAGCTGCTCGGCTATACGGTCGAGCGTATGCATGTTTGCGCGGTCAGGATTGGCGTGCGGATGCGAGCAGCCCGGCGCAATACCAGACCAGAGCGGCGGCCAGGGGCGCAGCGCGTGGTAGTAGGTGGACGTGCGGTTTGAGGTCTGCAGATCATAAACCATGTCGTATTTTGCAGCGCGAATACGGGCGATCAGCTGCGTGGTCGCCTGCGCTTCACGCGGCCGGCCATCATCCTCGACGATATCGAAGAACGGGCATTCGTCCGCAAACGCCTTGAACGGCTCCGTCGTTAACAGCGTGATGCGCGCGCCGACGTGATAATCGCGGATCACCTTCGCGGCCGCGATGGACTGGATGAAATCGCCCAGCGCGCCGAGCTTGATAATCAATACGCGCTTGGCGTTTCGGGGCGCAGGCCGCCAGCCAGATTCCTTCTTTCTGAACAAGTTCACGCCTGCTCTCCCATGAGCCGGCGATAGACTTGCAAGGTTGAGGCCTGGAGCGTCTCCTTCGAATAGAGCGCTTTCGCCCGCGCCGCTGCCGCGGCGCCCATGGCTTCCCGTTCGGCCTGGGGCATGTTCATGACCTTCTCCAGCGCTGACGCCAGAGCGGAAGAATCGTCCGGAGGAACGAGAAATCCCGTCTTTCCGTCCTCTACCGTCTCGGCGAACCCCCCCAGGTTCGAAGCGATGACTATTTTACGCATTGCGCCGGCCTCGACCGCTGAGCGGCCAAACGCTTCCGGCTCGATCGATGGCGTTACAATCACATCCGCCGCCGCCAACGCTGCAGGCATGTCAGTGATATGGCCTACGATCGAAATATCTGAGTTCAGATCAGCCGCTGAGATCGCAGCCTCCAATTCCTGTGCATAACCGGTTCTGCCCTGCGCATCGCCCGCGAGGATCACCTTAACCCGCTCCCGTGTGCGCATTTTAAGGCGAGACGCAGCTTCGATCAGGACATGATGGCCTTTCCATCTGGTGAGGCGCGCAGGCAGCAGGATCACGAAACGATCCGTCGCGCCCCATCCGCGACGCACCGCGTCCACGCGCGAATGCGCGATATTTTCCACATCAAACCGCTCAAGGTCCACGCCGCGCGGAATCGTCACGACGCGATCAGGCGACACCTTGTGCGTTTTAATCACATGCGCGCGGGTATATTCCGAATTCGCAATGATGATGTCGCCCCGCGCCATGACGGAATTGTAGTATTTCTTGAGACCTGACTTGCCGTTGTAGATGCCATGGTATGTGGTCACAAACGGCACGTGCAGCCGCTTCGCCGCCCAATACGCACTCCATGCTGGCGCGCGGGAACGCGCATGAATCACTTTGACTTTCGCTTTCCGCGCCACGCTCTCAAGCTTCAGCGAGTTTGCAAAAACAATCGCGAGATTCTTTGAATCAGCCGCCATGCGCACAAGTTCGCCGCCCGCAGCAGCGAGTTCAGATTCCAAGCGTCCGCCGCGGCTCGCCACCAAAGCTTTGCCGCCGTCCTGCGATATGGCTTCCGCCATCTCAATCGTCGTGCGTTCGACGCCGCCGGTTTCGAGCGATGGCGTCACTTGAAGCACCGAATACATTCGTCTTCCTAGCAACTTCCGGCAGCAAATAAGATTAAAACGAGATCATGGCTATGGGCGCGCAGTATTACACATGGATGGATCGCGGCGATGGCGTTCGTCTGGCCTATGCGGCGATACATGGCCGAAAGCCTACATTCGTTTGGCTTTCCGGCTTCAAATCGGACATGGCGGGCGCAAAAGCGCAAGCTTTGGCCGAATGGGCAGAACAAACAGGCCAAAGTTTTCTACGGTTTGACTATTCCGGCCATGGCGTATCCGGAGGCGCGTTCGAAGATGGGACGATCGGCCGCTGGCTAGCTGACGCGCTTACGATCATCGATGCACAAAGCGATGGCCCGCTTGTGCTTATCGGCTCCTCAATGGGCGGATGGATTTCGCTGCTCGTTGCGTGCGCGCGGCCCGAGCGCATCAAGGCGCTGCTTCTGATTGCGCCGGCGCCGGATTTCACCGAACGCATGCTCGCGGATGAAATGGATGATGCTGCGCGCGCTGTGCTCGAAACCACAGGCCGTTGGGAGCGGCCGTCAGATTACGATCCAGAGCCTTACGTCATTACGCGCGCGCTCATTGAGGACGGACGCAACCATTTGATTTTGGATAAGCCGATCGCCTTCGAAGGGGCCGTGCGCATTCTGCAAGGCCAACAGGATGACGCCGTGCCGTGGGCGCATGCGTTGCTGATCGCCGAAAAGCTAAAGAGCCAGGATGTGGCAATAACGCTTGTGAAGGACGGCGATCATCGCCTCTCCCGTCCGCAGGACATCGTGCGGCTCACCGACATCGCTGCGGAATTGGCGGACTTAGTCAGATAGGCGCGCCGCCTTGCTTTTGCCGCGGCCTGCCCGCACAGCGCTTGCATGACGATCGCCGCCCTGCTTCTTCCGTTCGCGCTTCTGCAGGCAGAAGCTGCGCCTGACACCGTAACGGCGCCGCCGGTCGTGGCTCATTCGTCAGCCTATGTCCCGTCACCGCGCCTTGAGCAATGTGTGGCGAGCATCGAGGCGGACGCCGCGAAAGCGTACGAAGACGCCATGGCGTGGGCTGCCGATACGCGTGAATTGGCGGCTTACCGGTGCGCGGGCTTGGCGCTGATCGCGCAAGGACGCAACGAAGAAGGCGCGCGCCGTTTGGAATCCGCGGCGATCTCCGCTGCGGGCAATCCGCCGTCAGAGCGCGCGGAAACGCTCGCACAGGCCGGCGCCGGATACATGTTGGCGCGCGCGCCAGCACGCGCGCGATCGGCCTACTCACAAGCGATCGCCCTGATGCAGAATGATCGCGATGTGATGCCGGATCTTCTGATCGATCGCGCGACGGCTTATGCGCTCGAAGAGGACTGGCGCCATTCGGAAGAAGACTTATCCCGCGCGCTCGATCTGCGCCCGAACGATTCCGTTGCGCTGCGTTTGCGCGCAACGGCGCGGATGAATCAAAATGTGCTTGAACTCGCCGAAGCCGATGCGCAGCGCGCGGTGACGGCTGATCCCTCAAGCGTTGAAGCGCGCCTCGTT
>JBEVOS010000180.1:0-6262 GCA_040507435.1 Caulobacterales bacterium
TCAAAGCCGCTACTGGCGGATTGCGGGTCGCGCGCGGCATAATGGCGGCGGACGCGCATTTGAAGCGACTCAATCCTGCTGTTGTTGCAGGTTTTGGCGGTTATCCATCCGTTCCGGCGTTATGGACTGCAAAGGCGCAAAAGCGGCCAATCCTTATTTTTCAATCCGATGCCGTGCTTGGTCGTGTGAATCGTTATTTTGCGCCGAGCGCGACTGCGGTCGCGTGCGGTTTCGACCGCCTGGATAAGCTTCCGCCAGAATGTGCAGACCGAAAATTCGTAACGGGCAATCCGATACGTCCAAATATTCTCGCTGTACGCGACCGGCCTTACCCGGATGCTCCCGCTGGCGCGCGGCTCAATATTCTTGTGACGGGCGGCAGTCAGGGCGCGCGCATTTTCGGTGAGGTCGTGCCGGTTGCGTTTTCTCAATTGCCTGCGGAACTGCGTGAGCGCGTTCATATCGTGCAGCAAGTCCGCGAAGAGCAATTGAATGAGGTGCGCTCCGTTTATGATCATGCAGCGATTTCTTTCGAACTCGCGCCGTTCTTTCCGAACATGGCGGAGCGGCTTGCTGCGGCGCATCTGTTTATCGGGCGCGCGGGCGCATCCTCGGTAACGGAAGTGCAGGCGGTTGGGCGGCCGGCTATTCTCGTGCCGCTCGCGATTGCGGCAGACGATCATCAAACGGCGAATGCAGAGGGGCTTGCGCAGGTCGGCGCGGCTGACGTGATTGCGGAGGTGAATTTCACCGCAGATGCCCTCGCGAAACTGCTCTATGAACGGCTTTCTGATCCGCATCAGCTTGCAGTTCGCGGCGCGGCGGCGCGGGCTGCAGGACGCGCGGATGCGGCGGAACAACTTGCAGACCTTGCGATCCAGATCGCGACGCCGCAGAGCTAGCGTCTCGCGCCCGCCTTGTTTTTGAGGCAGATAGGCGGGCCACGCTAAAGGATATTCATGCTCGCGCGCCCCGTTCCCTTCGACACCGGCCCCGTACATTTCGTCGGTATTGGCGGCATTGGCATGAGCGGCATCGCCGAGGTGATGAAAAATCTCGGCTATGACGTGCAAGGCTCGGACGCAAAGGAAGGCGCGAATACGGACCGATTGAAGAAGCAGGGCGTGCGGATTTTCGTTGGCCATAAGGCCGAGAATATCGGCGAGGCCGGCGTCGTCGTGATTTCCTCGGCCATCAAGGGCGGCAATCCGGAAGTTGATGCGGCGCGGGCAAAAGGATTGCCGATCGTGCGGCGCGCAGAAATGCTTGCCGAACTCATGCGCCTCAAATGGACGGTCGCGATCGGCGGCACGCATGGGAAAACGACGACAACCTCTATGGCGGCGACACTGCTTGTCGCAGGCGGCAAAGATCCAACCGTGATCAATGGCGGGATCATCAATGCGTATGGCACGAATACGCGCATGGGCGAAGGCGAGTGGATGGTCGTCGAAGCGGATGAGAGCGACGGTACATTTACGAAGCTGCGCGCCACGGCTGTCGTCGTGACGAACATGGATCCGGAGCATCTCGATCATTACGGCAGCGGCGATGCGATGAACGCGGCATATAAGACGTTCGTAGAGAGCATCCCGTTTTATGGGTTTGCTGTTTTGTGCCTCGATCATCCGCAGGTGCAGGCGTTGGCGGCTGACGTGCATGATCGCCGCACAATTACGTATGGCTTCAATCCGCAAGCCGATGTGTGCGCGTTAAATGTGCGCGGCGGCGCGGATGGTTCCACTTTTGATGTGGAAGTGCGCCAACGCGGTGTTGATGCGCCGATCGTGCTGAAGGATTTGTTTCTCTCGACACCGGGAAAACACAACGTTCAAAACGCGCTTGCGTCCATTGCCGTCGCGCGTGAACTAGGCGTCGATGATGGCGCGATCCGTGAAGGCCTCAAAACATTTGGCGGCGTAAAGCGGCGTTTTACGACGACGGGCGAGTGGAGTGGCGTACGCATCGTTGACGATTACGGGCATCATCCGGTTGAGATCGCCGCAGTGCTCTCGACAGCGCGCGAATGCACAAAGGGGCGTGTCATCGCTGTCGTGCAGCCGCATCGCTATACGCGTTTGCGCGATTTGTTCCGCGATTTCTCCACCTGCTTCAACGATGCCGATGTTGTCGCGGTCACGGACGTCTATTCCGCAGGTGAGGCGCCCATTGAAGGCATCGACGCCCCGCATCTCGTGCAGAGCATATTGAGCCATGGCCATCGCCGCGCGGTGAGCCTTGGCTCGCTCGATGGGCTTGCAGATTTCGTGCGCGCTGAGGCGCAGCCCGGGGATATCGTGGTTTGTCTTGGCGCTGGCGATATTACGAATTTCGCGAACGCCCTTCCGGCACGTCTCAACGGTCAGGCGTGACGTTTGGCTGTCATGGCGCGTGGGTATAGACTGATAAAAACCTCCAGGCGCCTTGCGAAAAGCACGAGAGCGGCATGAAGAAATCACTCCTTGTCAAAATCGGTATTGGCGCCGCTGCGGTCGTGGCGCTGGTCTTCGTCGGGCTCGTTGCACTCATAGCTTTCTTTCCGAAAGACGTGGCTGTTCGTGAGATTGAACGTCAGGTTGAGGCGTCGACAGAGCGTAAGCTTGATATCGCCGGCGATTTTTCGTTTTCGATTTGGCCCGCGCTTGGTTTTTCCGCTGGGGATGTCACGCTATCTCAGCCGGCTGGATTTGAGGGTGAGCCATTTTTGAAGGCAGATCGCGTCGTGTTCGCGGTTGCGCTGATGCCGCTGTTCAGCGGTGATATTCAAGTTCGCAAACTTTATCTCGACGCGCCGCAACTCAACCTGATTGGGCGTGCAGACGGCAGCGGCAATTGGGAGTTTCCAACAGCGGAACCGAAGCCAGGGGAAGAGCAACAAGAACTCAAGGCGCTGCGGCTTGAAGACGTGCGCGTCACCGATGGGCGGCTCATTTTTCAGGGCGCGGAAGGCGCGCCTTTGGTTGCGGAAGATATCGATGCGAGCCTTTCGTTGGATTCACTTGATGAGCCCGCGAAGGCGAACGGCTCGTTGCGTTATCTTAACCAGCCTTTGCGTTTTGAGGCTGTGATCGGCGCGCCGCGCGCAGTGTTGACGCAAGAGAAGACGCCGCTGACCGTTTCCGTCGACAATGATCTCGTCAATCTCGATTTTGACGGCGAAGCGGATACGACGACCGGCAATTTGAGCGGAACGGCGGAAGCCCAAGGCGACAGTGTCCGGCGTTTGCTAGCGTGGCTTGGATCGCCGCTACCGCCTGGAGACGGGTTCGAGCGTTATTCAGGGCGAGCGCATTTTTTGCGTGACGCACAAGCGATGCGTCTGACGCGGGGCACATTCGCGCTCGATGAAATTACGGCGACGGGCGATCTCACCATTTTAACGGCCAGCAACGGACGTATGACGATCAACGGCGCGCTTGCTTCTCCACGCGTTGATGTGAACCCTTATCTTCCTCCGCCGCCGCAAGCGCCCGCGAGTGCGGAAGCAGGTGATGCGGCCGCCGTTAATGTCGAAACCGCATGGGCGAACGATCCGATCGATCTCAGCGGTCTGCGTGCGATGGACGCGAACCTCAATATTTCGATCGGCGAATTGCTATTTCAGAAGATGAAGTTTCAGAATGCGCGGCTGGCGCTCCGCCTCAATGGCGGCGTGGCCGATGCGCGTTTGACTCAAATTCAACTTTACGGCGGCGCCGGCACGGCGCGCCTCGTTGCGGACGCACGCCAAAGCGCAACGCGCATCGCCGCTGAGCTCGACGTCAACAATATTCAGGCTGAACCGTTGCTGACGGACGCAATCGGGTTTGATCGAATTCAGGGGCGAGGCCGTCTCGTTGCATCGGTTGTAGGGCAAGGGAGTTCGCAAGCTGCGTTGATGCGTACTTTGCGCGGCAATGCTGCATTCAATTTCAACAATGGCGCTTACAAAGGCGTGAATCTCGCGCAGATCGGCCGGCAAGTGCAGGCGCTGCGCGAAGGCAATATGCTCGCTGCGAGTTCAGCTGGCGCGGGCGCTGAAACGGATTTCTCCGCCTTTACATCCTCCTTCACAATCGCTGACGGCGTTGCGGTCACGCAAGATATTCAAATGCTGAGCCCGTATATTCGCCTGAGCGGCGGCGGCCTTATCAATATCGGCGAGCAGTCGCTCGATATGCGGCTCGTGCCGCGTGCCGTTGGTTCAGGGGCGGGTCAGGGCGGGTCGTCCTCAGTCGACGGCTATGGCGTCCCGTTCCGTGCGCGCGGGCCATGGTCGCGCATTTCCTTCGCGCCGGACCTTGAGGATGCAATGCGCAGCCTCGTGCAGGAGCAGGCGCGGCGCGCTTTGGAACGCAGCGATCTCGGTGATCTCGGCATATTGTTTGGCCTTGGCAGAACGCCTGCTGCGACTGAAACGCCAACAGATGCGCCGATTGCTGAAGCGCCTGCGGGAGACGTTCCGCCAACGGCGCCATCAGACGGGACAACGCCTCCTGACACGCCAGCGCCAACGCCAACGCCGCAGGAAGAAAAGTCCGACGAACAGCGCGCTCTTGAAGCGCTTGGCGGACTTTTCAAACAGCGAGGCAATTGACCGTTACGAACCGTCAGTCATCAGCCGCGCGACGTACGTGACGCTGAACCGGCGCGATTGCGGCGTGTCGCCTGCAATGATCTCAACGCCCAACGAACTGCCCGTGCAAATCAGGTTGCTTGGCGAACTGTTCAGCGCAATCCCGCCTGAGAAGTCGAGATCGTTTGCGTTCGGCGTAATTGTCAGCAGATATTTTTTGGTCGCGCCTGCCTCGACTTGGACCGTGGTCGGGCCGTTAAGGCGGTAGTTTGTGACGTCAGTCGCCCGGAAGCAATCGCGCCCAGAGGCCGATGCCGCGGATTCAGTTTCTGGCGTGCTCGCACATGCTGATAACAAGGCTATCGCCGCCAAAGCCGGCATCGCGACCAGGTTTTTGAATGACATCACTCTATTCCTCCGATGTAGGAAACAAACTTACCGTCTCATGTGTTCCTGATAGCCCGTTTAGATTGAGCCTCGATGACACGCCTGCAAATTCGACATGAAACGACCTACGAGTACGCGCAGCCTGTCGTTTCTGGCCCTTGGCGGTTGATGATGCGCCCCCTCGATACACATGCCAGTCGGCTGGTCGATGCGAATTTCATTTTCACACCACCCGGCGCAACGGAATGGACATATGACGTTTATGGCAATTCCGTTTGTTTTTACACGCCGGACGGAGCGAGCCAACGCATCGGCGTCGTGAACAATCTGGTGATTGACCGTTTTCCGGCTGCGCTTGCCGCGCAGCGTTACGATCCCCGTTCGACGCTGCCGCTATCATACTCCGATAGCGATAGGATTGTTCTTCAGCCGTTTTTGACGCCTGCGACCAACGATGCGGAGCGCAGCTTTATGCAATGGATTGTATCGCAAACTGGGGCCCCGGGCGGCTTGGCGCTGCATGCCGTGCAGCGGCTCAATCAAACCATTCACGCCCAGTTCGATTATGGCGAGCGCAACGAAGTCGGCGTGCAAAGCCCGACTGAAACTTTGAAGCGCGGCGCGGGCACTTGCCGCGATTTTGCCTGGCTTATGATTGAGACGTTGAGGCGACTTGGCTTCGCGGCGCGGTTTGTCACCGGGTATCTCTACTCTCCGGGCAATGCGGGTATCCGCGGCGCTGGGGCGACGCATGCTTGGTGCGAAGTCTATTTTCCAGATCTCGGCTGGCTCGAGTTTGATCCAACAAACGGCCTCGCGGAATCCTCCGACCTTATCCGCATCGCAGCAACGCGCACGCCAGAGGAAGCATCGCCGATGAACGGCATGGTTCAAGGCGGCGCGATTGGCCAATTGCACGTTTCCGTAAGCGTGGATTTGATTGGATAGGAATCTGGCTTACGGATTGCGTTATGGCTCTCGAACTGCCGCCGGTGCGCGGCCAAATTCTGCACGGCGAAAAACTTGCGCCGTTCACATGGTTTCGCGTGGGAGGCCCGGCTGAGGCGCTGTTCCTTCCGGCCGATGCGGAAGATCTCTCCCAATTTCTCCGTGCGCTTCCGGAAAAGACGCCCGTTACTGTGTTGGGCGTCGGGTCCAATGTGATCGTACGCGATGGCGGAGTGGAAGGCGTCGTGATCCGCCTTGCGGGGCGGAATTTCGCCGGCGCAGAAGCCATTGGCGGAATGCGGATGCGCGCGGGCGCTGCAACGCTCGATGGTGCGTTGGCGCGGTCGGCGGCGAAGGCTGGCATTGCAGGCA
>JBEVOS010000056.1:0-3238 GCA_040507435.1 Caulobacterales bacterium
ATGTCATCAATTCGGTGAGCCGCGACGGCCGCGCTTCAATCAACATCGAGTTCAATCTTGGCCGCGACATCGAAGCCGCAGCGAATGACGTTCGCAATGCTGTATCGGGCGCACGCTCGCGCCTGCCCACGGATGTAGATGAACCCGTTGTCGAAAAAACCGACGCGGATGCGCAGCCAATTCTGTGGTTCGTGCTCGCATCGACCACCCTCGATCCAATTGCGCTCGCGGACTATGCGGATCGCTACATCGTTGATCAGCTCGGCATCATTGACGGCGTCGCGCGCGTAAACCTCGTTGGCGCACGCGCTGCGCTTCGAATCTGGGTCGATACGAACGCCTTGGCGGCGCGAGGGCTAACGGTCGACGACGTCGAAAATGCGTTGCGCACGCAAAATGTCGAAGCGCCTGCCGGCTACGTCCAGAGCAATGAGCGCGATTACCAAGTGCGGATCGCGCGCGCATTTCAATCTCCTGAGCAATTTGCGCGTTTGCCAATTGGATCGAGCCAAACGCCAGGCGGCGCTGTCGTCCGGTTAGGTGATGTCGCCCGCGTCGAGATGGCCCCGGAGGAAACGCGGCGGCTGTTTCGCGGCAACGGCGTCGATCAAGTGGGCATCGGCATTATTCGTCAATCGCAGTCCAATGCCTTGGATGTCGCACGTCTCGCAAAGGCCAAGGCCGACGAATTATCGCGCAACTTGCCGCCGGGAACGACGCTGACCGTCGCCAATGACACCACCGTATTCATCGAACGTGCGATCGAGCGGGTGGGGCAAACCTTGGTTGAATCGACGGTGCTCGTCGTCATCGTCATTTTCCTCTTCCTGGGCTCCTTGCGCGCCGCTTTCATTCCCGCGGCGGTTATTCCTGTCTGCCTGATCGGCGCGTTCTTCGTTCTTGCGCTTTTCGGATTCTCCATAAATCTGCTGACGTTGATGGCGCTGGTTCTCGCAATTGGCCTCGTTGTCGATGACAGCATCGTGGTGCTGGAAAACGCGCAGCGACGGATTGATGAACTCGGCGAGCCGCCGACGATCGCCGCGCTGCGCGGCTCCAAGCAGGTGTTTTTCGCGATCATCGCAACTACCGCCGTGCTCGTGGCGGTGTTTGTGCCGCTTGTATTTGTTGGCGGTTATGTCGGCCGGCTCTTTATCGAATTGGCCGTGACGGTAGCGGGCGTGATTGTGATTTCGGCCTTCGCGGCGCTCTCGCTGTCTCCAATGATGTGCTCGAAACTGCTGCGTCCCGCGCGGCAAGAAACCAAGCTGCATCACTTCGTCGAAAAAGTGCTGGATTCAGTCCGCCGCTCTTATCGCGCCTCCCTCATCGCCGCGATGGATGCGAAGGCGGTGGTCATCGGACTCTTCGCCATCGTTGTGCTCGGCGGCGGCTTTTTATTTTTCAGCTTATCGTCTGACCTTACGCCCGCGGAGGATCGCGGCGTCATTCAAACCTTCGTCGCCACCCCAGAAGGATCGGGGTTCGACTATACAAGCCGCGTCATGTCGCAGACGGAACGGACGCTGCGGGAATATGTGGAAGCAGGCGAGGCGCAAAACATGCTCGTCATCGCACCTGGTTTTGGAGACCAGGGCACCAATCGTTTTTCCAGCGGCATGGGGATGTTGTTCCTTGCGCCATGGGAAAAGCGGCATCGTCCCGGCTTTCAAGTTGAGGGTGAGCTGAACCGCAAACTCGGCGAAATCTCAGGCGCTGTCATCCGGTCGCGTATGCTTAGCCCGTTCGACACGCAGGGCGGCGGCGGCGTCAGCATCACGCTCCTCGGTTCGACTTATGATGACATCCTGCCCGTCGCGAACCGGATCCTCGCGCGGGCGCGCGAAAATGCAGTGTTTATGAATCCACGCCTCAACTATGAGCCAAACTCGCCGCGTGTGATCGTAGACATCGACCGCGAACGCGCTGCGGCGCTCGGCGTCTCCGTTCAAGCAATCGGCAGAACGCTTGAGGCGACGATGGGCCAGCGCCGCGTCAACACGATTCAGGACAATGGCGAGGAATACTACATCTATTTGCAAGCCGAGCGCGATGAGCGATCGAACATTCAAGATCTGACTAATAAATATGTTCGCTCGGATCGTTCGGGCGAACTCATCCCATTAGCGTCGCTCGTTTCATATCAGACAGTCGGAGATAGCGCGCAAAGGCGTAGGATGAATCGCCAGGCGCAAGTCACCGTTATCGCGACTTTGCCAGGTGGATACCCAATGGGCGACGCTGTTAACGCGCTTGACGGTTATGCGCGCCAGGAAATTGGCGACGCGCCCATTGCGATGGACTATGTCGGCGCCACGCGCCAATATAAGCAATCGACCGGCGCAATTGGCTTTGCGTTTGGGTTCGCGCTTGTCATTGTCTTTCTTGTGCTTGCCGCGCAGTTTGAAAGTTTCGTTCACCCCCTGGTGATCATGTTGACGGTGCCGCTCGCGCTCGCGGGGGGGCTGTTTGGTCTGTTCTTAATTGACAACACGCTGAATATTTACAGCCAGATCGGGCTCATCATTTTAATCGCACTTGCGGCAAAAAACGGCATTCTGATTGTCGAATTCGCCAATCAACTACGCGATGAGGGCCGATCAATTCGCGAAGCTATTATTGAAGCGTCCGATATCCGCATCCGGCCCATTCTCATGACATCGATCGCCACGATTGCAGGCTCAGTGCCGATGCTAATCGCGCACGGCGCAGGTTCCGAAAGCCGCCTCACAATCGGCATCGTCATCTTTTTTGGCATGGCCGTTTCGACGCTGCTGACGCTCTTTGTCGTCCCCGTGTTCTACGACATGCTCGCCAAGTACACACGCTCGCCCGAAGCGACATCACGTGAAATCGAAGCTTACGACGACGGCGCTGCACAGGCCGCGGAATGACGCCGTGGGCGGTTAGCGCGTCGTCTCAACGTGCAGGAACGTGATGAGGTCGCGCCGCTCCGTTTCCTCGTGCACGCCGGGAAAGCTCATACGATTGCCCGGGAGAAATGTGCGCGGGCTTGAGAGCCATGAATCGAGCGTCGCTTCGTCCCAGGTGATCCCGGAATTTTTGAGCGCGTCGGAATAGTTAAAGCCTTCAACAGATCCCGCGGCGCGCCCAAACAAACCATGAAGTTTTGGGCCGACCCGATTCCCGCCATCCGCAGTGAAAGTATGGCACGAGCGGCATTGCGCTGCGACACGCCGTCCCTTTTCGTAGTCGCCTTGATTGTAGGGCGCGGGCA
>JBEVOS010000275.1:0-5511 GCA_040507435.1 Caulobacterales bacterium
TCATGTGTCATAGCGTCGGGCCCGAAAAGCGAGCCGCGCGTTTAAGCCGCCCCGGCCCGCCCGGCAAGCCGCCATACATGACCGTTGATCATGGCCGCCGTCAGCACGCCCCGCGCCTGCGCGTCATCGAGAAAGGCGAGCGTCGTCAGAGGTGCGAACGCGAATTGCACGCCAACCTGGCGCGCGCTTCTGGCGCGCGGCGGACAGACGAACAGCGCGCAATTGGCTTCGCTTATCAGCGCGACCATGGCCGCGATCGAGAGCGCCAGATCGGGATGCGACGCCTGGAAATTTGCTGAGGCAAAGGCGGCGTCCTGGCCCATCGCAATGATCGCGCGCATTTTGGGCGGCCTGCCAGGATCGGCCGTGCCGATCCGCTGCAGCGTCTCGGCGGGGTCGCCGAGGTCCAGCACGCGATCATTCAACAGAAAGAGCATCGTTCTGACTGCGTAATACAAATTTCTTAACATTTGCCGGAAGGGATTGCCGCCTCGTTGCGGCGCGCCTTAGAAAGCCGCGCGACTGGAGCTGCGAGGGGCGGTGGTCGACATTTTCATCTCTTACGCAAGGGAAGATCGCGGGCGCGCAGCAGGGCTGGCGCGGGCGTTGCGGGCGCGCGGCCTTGACGTGTGGTGGGAGCCGGACAGCCTACCCGCCGGCCAATACGCCGCGCGCATCGACGCGCTGCTCGCGGAAGCCAAAGCGATTATCGTGATCTGGACGCAGCATTCCATTTCACGCGCCTGGGTGCGCGACGAGGCGGAGTTTGCACTGAAGCGCGAGGTCTATGTGCCCGTCACATTCGGGCCGGTTTCGCCCCCGCATGGTTTTGAAGAGTTTGGCGCGGCGGACCTCACATTCTGGCCAAGTCCGGAAACCGAAGGCGTGCTCGATAAGCTTGCCGGCGCGCTTGCGCCGCTCAGTGAAGCGCCCGCGCCTCTGCCTGACGAACCGGATACGCCCGTTCTGCCGCACACAACGCGCAAGCGCCGAACGGCGCTCATCATCGGCGGCGCATTTTCTGCTCTGGCGCTGGCGGGCGCTGCGATCACGCTATTCGGGCCGGACTTGCTTCGAAAACCCGAAGAAATATCCACCGCTCAAGTCGAGGGCCCGCCAGGACCCGGCGCCGATCAGCTCTACGGCTTTTCCGAATCGGAGCTGACCGCGCTTGCGCCCCACGAACTCATCACAGCGGCTTTGCTGAAGACCAATATCGACACGATCGAGCGCGATGCGCGCGGCGGCGACAGGCTTGGCCGCACGCTTCTTTGCCTTTCACGCGCCTACGGCGAAGGGTTGCCGAAAAACATCTTCATTGCGCGGCAGACGTGCGAGGCGGCGGCGGAAGCGGGGGACGCGCTCGCAATCTATCAGCTCAGTTTGTTCATGCGTGCGGGTGAAGGCGGCTACACTGAAAGCACGCGTGAGGCTGATCGCGAATTGCAACGCGCCGCCGACGCGGGCGATCCGCGCGCTCTGACGGATAGAGCGCGCGTGGCGCTGGAAAAAAACAAAGCGCAGGATGCGCTCCCGCTTTTGGAACGCGCCGCGGAGATCGGCTACCGGCCCTCATTTGTGCTGCTTGCGCAATTGCATGAGCAAAGCGGCGATTTGGGCGCCGCGCGCGAATGGTATCAGCGTGCAGCTGAAGCGGGCGATCGCGAGGCCGCGGGGCGGCTTGCGCTTCTTGCGCCGATAGAAGCTGGGCCCGCTGCTGCTGCGGAAGAGCCGGACCTCCGGCCAGCGCTTGCACCGGAAGACGCTTCGCCGCCTCCAACGCCCGCAGACTCAGCCGCTAGCGAAGCGCCGAATCCACCCGTTCCGTAAGAAAATGCCGCCCGGCTCTGTCTTCGATTTCAATCACCCAGAGATCGGGATCGCGCGCACGCCGCTTCGCGATGGCCTCATCCACCGCAGCCTCTTCATTGCCGAGCGCGCCGGCTGACAGATCGAGAAACACCGTCTCGCCGTCCATACCGAGCGCCGTGGCATAAAGCATTGCTTTGCCGTCGAGCGTAGCAACCTTCACCAGCACATCGCCTGCATCGATATCGCCCTTACGCGACACAGCCGCGAAAGCCCCGCCGATCTCGGCGCGCCGGATCAATGCGCCGGCCCAAATGTCAGTCTTTAGCTCCATACATTCACTCTATCGCAAGACGGCAGCGGTATCAGCGAAGATCGATGCGCGCCCTATTCCTTGCCTTCGTCTTAACGGCGTCCGCCGCGCCTGCCTTTGCGCAGCAAGCGCCGGGCGCACAAGCCGCCTATGCCGAGCGGCGGGCGCTCTTGGAAGCTGACCAGCGCTGCACCCTGTTTGAACCGCGGATGCGCGCCTCGCTTCAAGCCGCCGCCGGGCAAGCGCGCGGCGCGTTGTTACGCGCGGGCTGGACGCAAACACGCCTTTCCGACCTTGACGCCGCCGCCGTCTCAGCTGCGCGCAGCCGCACTTGCGGCGACACACGCACCCTGCAAGCAGCGGAACGCGCGCGCACTGCGTTTGATTCCTGGGCGCACCTGCACGCCATGACGTTTCAAGGCGGCGAACGCGTCTGGCTTGCACGGCGAACGCCTGATCCAGCCGATCAATGGCGGCTTCGCCAAGATATCCCGGCTCCGCAGCGTGCATTCTTCGGCGTGCGCGAGAGCGGGCAAACACGTCAGCTCACTTTTATCCTTCCGCTTGCGAATGGCGCATCGGCGCCCGCGACAGCTGAGCTTGTGATCCGCGACCGCGCCCGTGCGCCGCTCAGTTTGATGGACGTGCCGGGCCGCACAGCGCGCGGCCTTTCGGCTGGCGCGCCCGCGCAAGCGACGTCGCGTACCTATCTTGCACAAGCGCGCCGCATTGAAACGATCGAAGGCGCACGCCGCGCGGTTTTTGTTTTTCCGGGCGAGGCGCTCAGTGAAATGGCGGCGCTCGATCCGCGTGAAGCTGGGGAAATCCGTTTGGGCGGACGCAATACGCCGCTGCTCATCGAAATTGGCGACCTCGCCGCCGCGCGCGCGTTTCTCGCAGCGGACGGTTCGCGTTAGCGCGCAAGGATCGGAAGGACGACGCGCACAAGCGCGCCGCCGCCAGGCGCATCGTGAAAACTCAGCGCGCCGCCGTGCAAATTCGAAAGCGCCCGCACGAGCGCCAAGCCTAGACCAGTGCCCGATCCGCGCGCGCCGGCGACGCCTTGTTCGTAACGGCCGCCTAGACGCTTGCGTTCAGCTTCCGGAATTCCGGGGCCAGTGTCCGAGGTATCCAACACGAGCGCGCCATCTTCCGCATAAACGGCAAGCGTCACACGGCCGCCCTCAGGCGTGAATTTTACGGCGTTTCCAACTGTATTGATCAGCACTTGCCGAAGCGCGCGCGCATCAGCGCGCACCATGAGCGGCGCATCCGGCGCCTGCTCGACCAGCGTGATTTTCTTTGGCTCGGCGACGCCGCCTGACAAGCGGATCACCTCATGCACGACGGCGCGCACATCGAAGCTCTCATATTCCAGTTCGTACCGGCCAGCTTGAATCTTCGAGAGATCAAGCAGGCTGTTGACCATCTCCAAAAGATTGGAGCCGCTCGCGCGAATGAGGCCGGCATATTCCACGTAACGCTGCTCAAGCGGGCCGAAGATTTGCGATTGGATCATCTCAGCAAAGCCCAGGATGTGCGTTAGCGGCGTGCGCAGCTCATGCGAGATTTCCGCAACGCGTTCGCTGGTGGCGCGGGCGCGCTGCGCTTCGATGGGCGAAGGCCGCAGGGCGATCAATGCGCCGCTCGCCACCACAGCGGCAGCGGCTGTCAGGGCGGCCCAAGGGCCAAGATCGACGTAGGGCGCAAAGCTCGCAAACATCGCCGCCACCGCAAACGCGATCAGCGAGGCGATTGCTGTCGCCCATGGAAGGCGAAAACCGGTCAGCGCCGAGATCGCACATGGGATGACGAAAACGGCCAGGGCCGGCGAGTAGGCGCCGCCCGTTCCCGCCGCCATGCCGATCGCCGCCAAGAGCCACGCGCCGACCAGCGCAGCTTGCGCCCAGATTTCGCCTAAGCGCGGCAGCAAAATGAAACCGATCAAAGCGGGCGCGATCGCGAGCGAGGCGGCTCCCCCAACCGCAGCGCGCGGCGCGCCCGCCAGCCATGCGGCGAGGGCGATGAAAACGGCGGCGGCGAACCAGCCCCAAAAGAACAGGACGAGCGCCCGCGACAGGGCGCGGGGCAAATTGGCTGGCACAGCAGCTGCTTTTGCCCAAACCCTAACGGCTTGTTTCATTGACACCGGCAGGCCGCCCGCAGGTAAAAGCATTGTTAACGTCTGGGGGGACATGGTGGCGCGAGTGAGTCTGCCGTTAAAGCGGACTCGCCAAAAAGGGACAGGAGCAGAGCCAATGCGGACCCTTGCGGTCTTAACGACCACAGCGGCGGTGGCGCTTTTGAGCGCAGCGAGCGCTGAAGAGACGAATTCAGCGTCCAGCGCTCATGCGGGAGACCCGCTTCAACGCGCTCTTTCTTCCTATGCCGCTTATCAGATCGATTTGACCGAGCTGCGAACGATGCGGATCGGCAATGCCGACGCGCTCGAACAAGCGATCGACAAAGCCAGCCGCCACAACCGCGATCAGCTTTCACGCGGCTGGATCGCCTATGGCGCCAACACCGCTTCCCAATCTCCGGCCTTCGTAGAAGGCGTGCGGCAGGCGGCGGCCCGGTATGGTCGCGATCAAGTAGTTTGGGCCGTGACGATCGATCCGTCCTACGCCCGTACGCTTCCCGGCGGCGCGGACGCGACCCGCCTCGTGCTCGACAGCGCAAACGCTGACGGCGCGCGGATCATTTCGGTTGCGGATCGCTACCGCGAGCAAGCTTACTCGCTGCAGCGTCAAAGCTGGGCGCGCGGCGTGGCGCCAAGCCAAAACGCCCGCGTGCAGCGCGTGCGCTCGAACGGCGCAGCCGGGGCCAATGTCGCGCGCCTCGGTTCGGCGTCACAACGTCTTACCGTAACGCCCGTCTCCTTCTCGCCAACGTCCGATCCAACGGCCTTTGGCGGCCGCCGTTTCTGGGATTCGATCCAGGGTGGTTCGCAAGTCGTCGAAGCCAGCGCGAGCGGATCGCCGACATGGCGGCTTGACGCGCCGCGCGGCGAAGCCGTCAACCGCATGACAGCGATCGCGGCGCTTCAAGCGCTGAACGCAACGACTGAAAAATCATCGGATGTGGATCGCCTGCTCAACGAGCCGCGCTCACGCGATTGCATCGAGATGTCTCAGCTGCAGCTTTACCAGTGCATGAGCGCTGCGCGCTTCCGCTACGAGAATGCGTTCTGCCTCGGCCAACACGCCATGCGCGACGTCGGCCAGTGCATCAGCGCGGTCGCACGCCCAGGCGCCACGGCGATGACGCCGGTGACACGCACCGGCGGGTAGAGGCTTGCGGCGGCGCGTTTGCGCGCGCACATCCGGCGCATGAGCGAAATCGACGAAGCAGCCGCAGAGATCGCGGAGGAATTTGCGTTCTTCTCT
>JBEVOS010000300.1:0-7058 GCA_040507435.1 Caulobacterales bacterium
AAGGCGATCCTCGAAGGCAAGGGCGTGATCAACAACCAGATCTCCGGGTTCATCATGCAGAACCTGAACGCGATCGGCGTGCCCACGCATTACATCAAGACGATGAATATGCGCGAGCAGCTGGTACGCGAGGTCGAGATCATTCCACTTGAGGTTGTCTGCCGGAACGTCGCTGCGGGGTCGATTTCCACCCGGCTCGGCATCGAGGAAGGCACGCCCCTGCCGCGGTCGATCGTCGAATTCTATTACAAGAATGACGCGCTGCACGATCCGATGGTCGCGGAAGAGCATATTACCGCATTCAACTGGGCCTCGACCCAGGAGATCGATGACATCATGGCGCTTACGCTGCGGGTGAACGATTACTTGTTCGGGCTGTTTGGCGGCGTCGGCATCAAGCTGATCGACTTCAAGATCGAGTTCGGCCGGCTCTATGAGGGCGATATGGTCCGCACGGTGATCGCCGATGAGATCAGCCCCGATTCTTGCCGTCTGTGGGATATGCAGACGAACGAGAAGCTGGATAAGGACCGCTTCCGCCGCGATCTTGGCAATGTCACGGAAGCTTATGTCGAAGTGGCGCGCCGGCTTGGCATTCTGAAGCAAGCGGCGGCTGGAGGCGGCGAAAGCGTCCACTAGAGCGGGACCGTCCCTTCACCGTAGTAACACTGTGTCAGATCATCGACGGGGTCAGACCTTTGCTATAGCCATATCTCGCCGCCCGCTGGAAACGGGCGGCGATTTTTAGGGGCGGGGCATGAAAGCGTATGTAACGGTTGGGCTTAAGGCCGGCGTTTTGGATGTGCAGGGCAAAGCCGTCGCGAATGCGCTGCACGATCTTGGGTTCGGCGGCGTGCATGACGCCCGGGTCGGCAAGGTCATTGAACTCGAGATCGCTAATATTGACCGGGCGACGGCTGAAATTCAGGTCAAGGAAATGTGCGAAAAGCTGCTCGCGAACACCGTGATCGAAAGCTACCGGATCGAATTCGCTTCGTAAGCAGCTTACGCGTCGTCGCGATCCATTCGATAGAACAGCCAAGCTATGCCTGCCGCGGCGAGAATTGAGGCCGCCGCAATTGCGGCGAGTATTGGGGTCATCGATCCGTCTCCGCGCTTGGACATAGCCGTCAACGCACATTAAGGAAACGGCGCATGAAAGCCGCCGTCATCGTTTTCCCTGGCTCCAATTGCGACCGCGACGCCGCAGACGCGCTGACGCGCCTGAATGGCGCGCGCCCAGCAATGGTTTGGCACAAGGACACCGTCTTGCCGGCTGGCACGGATCTCGTGGTTCTGCCGGGCGGGTTTTCGTTTGGGGATTATCTGCGTTCGGGCGCGATGTCTGCGAAAAGCCCGGTCATGCGCGATGTGGCGGCGCATGCCGAGCGCGGCGGTTTGGTGCTTGGCATCTGCAATGGCTTTCAGGTGCTGACCGAAGCGCGGCTTTTGCCCGGGGCGCTGGTGCGCAATAGCGGCCTTAAGTTCGCGTGTAAGGAAGTCGATCTCGATATCGTCAACGGCAATACGCGCTTCACCCGCGCTTATCGCGAGAAACGCGACACGGTGATCCCCATCGCGCATGGCGACGGGCGCTATTATGCGGACGCGGACACGCTTGACCGGCTTGAACAGGAAGGCCGCGTCGTTTTCCGCTACAAGCAAAACCCGAACGGGTCGGAGCGCGATATCGCCGGCATCATCAACGAGCGCGGCAATGTTCTCGGCATGATGCCCCACCCTGAACGCGCCTCCGACGACGTGCTTGGACGCACGGGCGGATGGGCTCTGTTTCAAAGTCTTGCGCAAGCCGCATAACCACAGGTTTTGATTATAGGTCGAGGAGGCCTGCCGATGGGATTCGACGATGAAGTCGACGCCGCCAAAAAGCGGCTGCAAAAAGCGCTCGAAGAGGAAGGCCCGTCCGAGGACGATTTGGCGGCGCTGCAAAATCTCATCCCATTGCTGGAAGAGAAGATCGCCAGCCGTCGCATCACGTTCGCTGTGCCCGAGGCAGAAGATGATGACGACGATCAGATCTCGATCGCCATCGTTCACACCGCTACGGATGAAGAGCTTGGCTTCGTTTATTGCGAGGGCGGCGAGTTCGTTTTCGAAAGCAATCTCGATGGCTATTTCGACGATTTCGTCGACGATGACGCAGAGCGCTTCGTCGCGCGCCTCTACGAGACGCTGCGCGCCGACCTCGCGAAATATGAGGTGGAGAATAAGAGCTGAGCCGCGATGCATTGCTGCCAGCGATTATGCGCCCAGCAAAATGCTGTCGGATAAGTTCTCTAAACTGCCCTTGGAACTTGACTTTACCCTAGGATAGACTTAGTTTATTTGGCTAAACTAGATTGAGGTGGTCTTGGTTCGCGTCGTCAACATTCATGAGGCGAAAACTCAGCTTTCCCGCCTGGTCGATCAGGCGGCGAAGGGCGAGCCGTTTATCATCGCCAAATCCGGCAAGCCGCTTGTCAAAGTGCAGCCTTTGGACTGGAACGAAGCGAGCCCGAAGAAACGGATCGGTTTTTTGAAGGGCGAGATTGCTACGCCAGATGATTTCGACCGAATTGGGCAAGCGGATATCCAAAAGATGTTCGGCCTCGATCAATGAGTGCGATGCTTGTCGATACGCATCTGCTCCTTTGGGCGGCGGGCGAACCGGACAAGCTTCCGCCAAAGGCTAGGATTCTTTTAGAAGCCGCCGATACTCAGTTGCTCTTTAGCGCTGCGAGCCTTTGGGAAGTTGCGATCAAACACCAACTCGGCCGCGAGGATTTTAAGGTCGACCCACGCAGATTGCGCCGCGGCCTTCTCGATAATGATTGGCGTGAGCTTGCGATCACGAGCGAGCACGCGGTTGCAACGAATGCGCTGCCTGCGATCCATAATGATCCTTTTGATCGCATGCTGATTGCGCAGTCTCATGTCGAAGGGATCGCGCTCATAACATCTGACGATGTCATGGCGCGTTATCCCGGCGCGATCACCAAAGTCTAACGCACCCGCACGCCCTGCGCTTCGGCGCGGGCGCTGGCTTCGCGGTTGGCGCGTAACTGCGCCAGCGCTTCCACGAGCTGTGGATCGCGTGCGATCTCCGCCAGCGCCGCGAGGCTCTGTGCGTTTTCCGCCGATGCGCCGAAGAGATTTTGGAATTGCTCGAACGGCGAGCGCGGCGTCGGGTACATGCGCAATTGCACGCGCTCATCGGCGCCGATGCCGGCGAGCGCTTTGGCGCGTTGCAGCGCGACGGAGAAGCCGCCGATATGATCGACGAGGCCGCGCGCTTTGGCTTGATCGCCCGTCCATACGCGTCCACGCGCTACTTCACGCGCCTGCGCGACGGTGAGGTGGCGGCCATCGGCGACGAGCGAGAGAAAATCGTTGTAGGCGCGGTCGATGAAGCCCGCGAACGCCGCCCGCTCCGCTTGGGTGAAGCCAGCATCCGCCGAGAACATCGTCGCCAGCGGCGAGCCAACCGAAACGGATGCGTTGCGAATGCTGGCGTAATGCTCAAGCGCCGGGCCGAGCACGATCTTGCCGCCGAAGACGCCGATCGAGCCAGTGATCGTCGTGGACGATGCCACGATCTCATCGGCGTGCGCGGCGACATAATAGCCGCCAGAGGCCGCGACTTCGCCCATCGATACGATGACCTTCTTGCCGCGCCCCTGCGCCGTGCGAACTGCATGCAGGATCTGATCCGATGCGACAACCGAACCGCCCGGGCTCGAAACGCGGAAGATAATCGCTTTCACGTCATTATCTTCCGAAGCGTCAAGCAAAGCTTGCGCGACGGCGTCGCTGTTCATGCTGGCCGCATCGCTAAACGGTGACGAACGATTGGGACCGGATACGATTGCGCCCTCGCCCGACACCACGGCGATGATTGGCCCACTCAAATGCGGATGCACGACATATTGCGCAATATCGACGAGTTCGGCGTCTCCGCCCGCGCGTTCGAGCGCAGCGGCTTCCGCATCCTCTGGGCGGCCGAGCTTATCGGCCAATTTCGCCGCGACAGCGCGATCGCCTGTCATTGGAGTCGCCTCCACCGCAGCGCGCGCTTGCGCGGGCGCGATCTCACGATCGGCCGCGATGTCCGTAATCATGTCGCCGTAGAGGCCATTCATGAGGCTCTGCGTGGCTTCGCGGTGCGCGGGCGTGAAACCACTTTGCGTGAATTGGTTCGGTGCGTTTTTATACTCTTCACGCTGCTCGAATTGCGCTTCGATATGAAAGCGGCGCAGCGTATCGGCGAAGAACGAGACTTCCGAGGAAAGCCCCATCGGCTGAAATTCGCTGGCGTTCTGGAGCCAAAGCTCATCGGCGCCCGCAACGGCGGTATAGCCCGCCATGGACATACGCACGCCATCGGCCTGGATATGGGCGATGACGAATTTGCCTTTCTGACGGAAGGCTTCGAGCGCGGCGCGTAATTCCTCGGCTTGGGACGCCGCCATGCCATCGGTGTTGGCGCGAATATAAATACCCTTCACCGCATCATCATCGCCGGCTGCTTCGATCTTGCGGAGCGTATCGAGAAGCGATTGCGCGCCGGACAGCGCCGCGAACGGATTTTGTGAGGGCTGATCGCTCATCTCCTCGCGGAGATCGAGCGTCAAAACCATCTCGCCGGGATTGCTTGGCTTATCGCCAATGGCGCTCGCGATCATCACAATGATCACAATCGGCGCGATGACGAAAAACAGCACAAGGCCGGCGAGCACGCCGCCCATGGTTATCAGGAATTGCTTCACGTTCTGTCAGCTCCCGCCAGACTGCGCGGCGATGCTAGGGCCGGTTCGTGGCGAGGCAAGGGCGAAGGTTTCGAAAAGCTTTCCGCGCATGGCGCGGTTAAGCGAATGGTCGGAGTAGCAAGATTCGAACTTACGACCCCCACGTCCCGAACGTGGTGCTCTACCAGGCTGAGCTATACTCCGACGGAGGCGGGCTTATAGACGCGCGTCGGGGCCAGCGCAACGGAGGCGGAGCGCGCCTCAGAAGCGTCCGCGCGCTCCTTGCCAGCGACCCCGGGGCGCTTTAAGGACGTGCGCCTCCGGCGCGGGCCATGGTCCGCGCTTGGTCTTGGGGTGTCGCCAAGCGGTAAGGCAGCGGTTTTTGGTACCGCCATTCCCAGGTTCGAATCCTGGCACCCCAGCCACATTTTCTGAAGTCGTCTAATCGCCCTTCCGGCGTCTCCTCCCGCTAAGCGCTCGCTTTTCCGTGACTTAGGATGGCGAACTTTTGACGGAACCGTAGGTTGTTCATTGATGAGTGACGCGCCGCCCCCGGGCCTCATCGCCATGCGCCGTACGGCGGGCCTCCTGCTCGTGGCGATGAGCGTGCTTTTCGTAGTCGCAACGCTACAGCAGCACGCGCATCCTTTTTGGGGTTACGCACGGGCATTCGCGGAAGCGGCGATGGTCGGGGGACTTGCGGATTGGTTCGCGGTGACGGCGATCTTCCGCCGTCCGCTCGGGCTGCCCATTCCACACACGGCGGTGATCCCAAAGAGTAAAGAGCGGATCGCGATCGCGCTCGGCGATTTTATCGCGGATAATTTTCTCGCGCCGGAAAATGTCGCGGCGCGCCTTGAAGGCGCGGACCTTGCCGGCGCGCTGGCGCGGCAATGCAGCGATCCGCGCCAAGCGGAAGGCATCGCAACGGCGATCCTCGATGCGGCGCCCGCAGTGCTCGATGCGTTCGACGATGAAGCGATTGCGGCGTTCCTTCGCAAGCAAGCCGCGCATCTGGCGGAAGACGGCCGGATCGCGCCGACGCTCGGCAGCTTTCTGCACCTCGCGACGGAACAAGGCCGCCATCACGATTTGATCGACGCGGCGCTCGAAGAAGGCTGGCGTGCGCTGATCGAGAACCAGAGCGCGATACGCGGGCGTGTGCGCTCGCAGACGGGTTGGTTATGGCGCGTCATCGGGCTCGATGGACGCGCCTCCGATGCGCTCATCAGTTCACTCGAGACGACATTGCGCGACGTCGCGAACGATCCCAATCACCCGCTGCGCACGCGCGTGACAGAGATGCTGCACCGCTTTGCGCGTGATCTCGAAGAATCGCCTGAAGTGCGCGCGAAGGTGCAGCGCGCCGCGCAGGATATTCTTTCGCATCCGAGCGTCGCAGAGCGCCTGGGTGAGGCGTGGGGCGCGGCGAAAGCCGCATTGCGGCGCGAGGCTAGCAAAGAGGTGTCGCCTATCCGCGACGTCATCCGCGACGCCATTGTGCGTTTTTGCGAAGATTTGCTCGTCGATGACGCCGCGCGCGGCGCTCTCAACAGGCGATTGCGCGATGCAGTGGTTGCGTTTGCGGCGACATATGGCGCCAGCGTTTCGCGGCTTGCGACCGATACGATACGTTCATGGGATACCGAAACCATCGTCATCAAGCTTGAGCAGAGCGTCGGACGGGATCTCCAATATGTCCGCATCAATGGTACGGTTATTGGCGGGCTTGTTGGGCTGACGCTGCACCAATTAAGCCATGTACTGCCCGCGATTGGCTAAGTTCGCGTCGTTCTGCCACAGCGCGCAGCGGTGAACCTTTCCCCGATATTTTGTTCCGATCATTTCAGAATGCAGTTTAGGCGTGCGCCTGCACGCGGGGCAATTCGCGATGCGCCGTTTCGAAGAAACAATCGTTCAGGATTACGAAGTCGATTCACTCGGGCATATGAATGTCCATTTTCACGAGATGCGCGCGCACGAGGCGGCCGTCACGCTTCTGAAAGGCTTTGGCGTCGACGCCGAGCGGATCGCGGCGCAAGGCGGCAAGCTTACGCATGACGATATGTTCAATCGCTATCATCGCGAGCAATTTTCGGGCGCGCGCCTCGCCGTGCAAGGCGGCGTAGCTGATGCGAACGAAGACGGCGTGAAACTATATCTTGAAGTGCTGAACACTGAGAAAGACGAGATCGCTTCGACGTTCATTTGGGGCTACCAGCAGATCAACGCGCGGACGCGCGCGCCTATTCATTTGCAGCCTGAAACCGTCGCCGCTTGCAAAGCCGCGCGCATAGAAATCCCCGCACATGG
>JBEVOS010000301.1:0-3475 GCA_040507435.1 Caulobacterales bacterium
CGCCTGACCGGGAGTTTGGCCGACGCCACAATCGTGTTCGATCTCGACGGCACGCTTGTGGACACCGCCCCCGATCTCCTTCGCGCCCTGAACGAGACGCTTGATCTTGAGGGCTTGCCGCACCCGCCGCTAGGGCAAGTCAAAAAGATGGTTGGCCAAGGCGCACGCGCATTGATCGAGCGTGCGGCGACGCTCGCAGGGGCGCGCTTCTTGCCGGAACGGCTTGATCAACTCACCAATGCCTTTATTGGATTCTATCGCGCAGATATCGCCAGCAAGAGCAGCGTTTATGCTGGCGTTCCAGAAGCGCTCACGGCGCTGGCGGAGGCAGGCGCCAAGCTCGCTGTGTGCACGAATAAACGTACAGATCTATCTGTACAGCTTTTGGAAGAGGTGAAACTCGCGCATCGCTTCTCGGCGATTGTGGGCGCGGATTCCGTTCAAGATCGCAAGCCGCATCCAGACCACTTCCGCGCCGCCGTTTCACGCGCAGGCGGCAGCATCCGCAGAGCAATCATGATTGGAGACTCAGCCGCTGATGTCGCCACTGCAAAGGGCGCGGGCGCGCCCGTGATCGTCGTGCGATTTGGGTATGCTGACCTCGCGCCGGAGAAGCTCGGCGCGGATGCGCTCATCAATCGGTATGACGAACTCCCGCGCCTCGCTCTCAGTATGCTAGCTGCCTAAGCGATCTGTTTGGTTTTCGACTTTGGATGCTCATCATCGCGCCGGCGCGCAGGAAAGCCATTGACCATGTCGCTGCGCACATCTGTACGCGCTGAGCGCATCGCAGCGACGAAGCCCGCTTCGACCAGCTTTATCTCAACATCGAAGCCTTTATCGCGCCAAAACTCTTCGATCTTCATTTTCAAACGCCGGGCGCCATCGGCGTTGCAGAAATCATGATCCATAGCTCTATCACTCTATCTATCGGCGTCCGAGGCGCGCTCTCTTCGCCTCAGGATTCCTCACTGCTCACGCGGCAACGCCGCCGCGCAGGCTCCCAGCCCATTCAATCGTCCCGATAGGCCTGATGTTCCGCATTCAGCGCGGCGGACTTGTGGCGATGCGAAGGCTGCGGGACGAAATCTGGCCCAAATTGGCTCACAGGACGAGCTAGCTCAGGCGGCCTACGGCCCGCCGTATGCGCCACTACACGCGCGGCGTGCGCCCCACCGCTTTCGCTATACGTTTGCGCTTGGATTTCGGCGCGATCTCTATCCATGTCGGCGCGTGGTCGCTGGCTTTTTCCCAGCCACGCACGTGTCTGTCGACGCCCGCTGCTTTGAGTTGCGGCGCGATCGCCGGGTTCAGCAACAAGTGGTCGATGCGAAGCCCGGCATTGCGCGCGTAAGCGTTCCGAAAATAATCCCAGAATGTGTAGATGCGCTCATCTGGGTGGAGATGGCGTAGCGCGTCGGTCCAGCCTTGAGCGACAAGCTTTGCGTAAGCGGCGCGAATTTCTGGGCGGAACAGCGCGTCATCAATCCACCGCTCAGGCTTGTATACGTCGAGATCGGCCGGGATCACATTAAAGTCACCCGCCAAAATCACCGGCCGTTCAAGCTGGACGAGCTTTTTCGCCCGCTTCGTAAGTCGCTGAAACCATTTTAGCTTATAGTCTAATTTCGGGCCCGGCGCTGGATTTCCGTTCGGCAGATAGAGGCACGCGATCAGAAGATCGCCGATCTCGGCCTCAAGATAACGCGATTGCATATCCTCCGGATCGCCCGCGAGGCCGCGCGCCGCTTCAACCGGCAATCCGCCTTTGGCAAGGAGCGCCACACCGTTCCACGCCTTCTGCCCGTGCCAGAGAGATTGGTAGCCCGCCTTCGCGATATCCCGTGCGGGGAAGCGTTCGTCCGGCGCCTTGAGCTCTTGCAGACAGACGATGTCGGGCTGCGTTTCGCCTAGCCAACGCAGCAGCACTGGCAGGCGGCCGTTGACGCCGTTGACGTTAAACGTGGCGATCCGCATCAGGCCATCGTCCTCCCACCTCAACACAGCGACACCGCGCCGGCCGCGCATTCGATGTGGTCCGCAAAGGTTAGCTAAAAACGGCTTTCGGCATGCGCGTCAGCCTACATGCCAGATCGGCTTCACCCGACGCTATTATGTAGTCCGCCTCATCGGAGACGATGCCGGTCGTGAAGACAATGTCCTGAATATAGATTTGATGCGCGATCGGGGCGGTGAGCACGGGATTCGCTTCGAGCAGCGGCGTTCGATCTGACAAGTGGAGGATTTTGCTGGGATCGTCACGATCAAGCAGCGCCCAGAATGAACGATATGCGCCGACAGCGCCGCGAACTTCAACGCCATGATAGATCGTCAGCCAGCCGTGCTCCGTCAACATGGGCGGCGTTCCTCCACCGATCTTCATTGTTGACGGAGATCCTTTACGCGCGCGGATGCACGGCTCATCGCTTGGCTTCCAGTGCAAAGCGTCGGGAGAGAAAGCGAGCTGTATCGATGGTCCGGGGAGGTAAGGGCTCTCTTCCGGGTAGGCGAAATACACTTCCCCTAAAGGACGTGTGAGCGCCGCGAAGCGCCCCCCGACCTTACCTTCGAAGAAAAGCATGTCCTTGTTCTGATGATCGAGAATGACTCCTTGCAGCTCGTAGTCGAGCCCGTTCTGCGAAATATACAATGTTGTGCAGTGCCGTTCGGCACTCACTGAACACGTCGTCATGTACCAAAGTTCGCCGATCTTGCTGATCCGGGGATCTTCCACGCCGTATTCTTGATAGCGGCGCTCGGGCGCGATGATTTTGTCGTAGTGCTGCGCGACGATCTCACTTCCGTCTGGCGATAACTCGATTGGCAGCAGCCAGGAGAATGACGTCAGCCCAAGCGTTTTTGCGTGGTGCGCCGTCAGCCAGAATTGACGCGGGTCGGTCATGTTCGCTTCCGCTAACGGATATGCGTCAACGCGATAACCTTCGGGTGTCCAGCGGATGGCGTGAACGGCGCTTTCAGAAATCGGATGGCGCAAAGCCTCGGCGACACGAACCATCATAAGCAGGTTGCCGTTGGGCAGCCGCGTTAGAGCAGGATTGAACGCGCCGAGCACAAATGTTTTTCCGCCAAGCTTATCACGCAACGGCGAACGATTCAGATCAACGTGATCCGGCGTGAAAACGAGCTTGTCTGAGAGAGCGGTCATCCTTAGTTCGCCTTACGAGCATCCTTCGACATATTGGATGCTATCGCCGCCGGCGTGCACAGCGGTCACGACACCGTTTGCGTCCGTCTCGTAACGAATGCCGCGCGCATTGGGATCTTGCACAAACGCTGACGCGTTTTCCGGCGCGCCTATGCTCCAAACTGTAATATATTCGGCGGGCGCGCCGATATAATGATGCGGCAAAACTTGCGCGCTTGCGCCATACGCTTCCTTAATGGCAGCCGCATTATCGCCAACGCCAAAATCGCGATCGGTTTTCAGCGTCGTGTTGTTGCGCAACGTTATTGA
>JBEVOS010000316.1:0-3390 GCA_040507435.1 Caulobacterales bacterium
CTGACGCGCCTTTCCCAAGATTATCCAACACCGCGACGAGCCGCACCTGCTGCGCACTCTCATTGCCGAAAACGTAGAGCCGCAATTCATTCGTGCCATTGGCGGCTTCCGGATCAAGTGCAGCGACATAGCCGCCCGCTCCGGCGCGCGCTTTTTGCAAGCGCGCGGTCTCATCCTCGTCCGCAACGATAACGAAGCGCTCGCCCGCGTAATCCTCTGCAAGCGCGTCGCGCAGAGCCGCAACGCTGGGTTTTGCCGGCAATGACCATAGCAAAAGCGGAATTTCGACGATCATGCCTTGCGCATACCGTCCTACTGACGGCGCAAACAAAGGCGCGTGCGCAAGCCCGCAGCGCGCCACGATTTCCGGCACATGCTTATGCGTAAGTGTCAGACCATACGACCGGTACGCATCCCGCGTTTCCGAAAGCGCTGGCCCTTCAAATTCCGCAATCAAGGATTTGCCGCCTCCGGAATAGCCAGAAAGCGCATTGATCGTGATCGGCGTCTCCTTTGCGATGAGCCCCACGCGTACAAGCGGCGCAAGCAATCCAATCGCGCCGGTGGAATAGCAACCTGGATTGGAAATTCGCTTGGCGTCCGCGATTGCTTCGCGCTGGCCTGGCGCATGCTCGGGAAAACCGTAAACCCAGCCGGGCGCCACGCGATGCGCGGTCGATGCGTCGATCACCTTCACATTTGGGTTTTCGATCAGCGCAACCGCTTCCTTTGCCGCATCGTCAGGCAGGCAAAGAATTACAACGTCCACACCGTTCAATAACGTGCGCCGGGCATCCGCATCCTTGCGCTTAGCAGGATCGATCGAAACGAGATCGAGATCACGCCGGCCCTCAAGGCGCTCCCGGATTTGCAGGCCTGTGGTGCCCGCTTCGCCATCAATGAAGACTTTAGGTTTCATACCTGCACCGCCAACCAATCTTCCAAATCGTCAAACAAGAGTGCGCCTGGAAGTTTCGGATCGTTTGAAGCCGCCCACGTCATGTGAAGCTCCGCTAAGCGCCCATCAGCCAATTCAAGCAGAACGTCGTCCTGATCATCGCGACGCGCGATCACCATGAACTGTGCGTCGTGCAAGATATGGCTCGACGACATTTCACGCCGAAGCTGCTGCGCCAATTCTATAGATTCAGGCCCTGACACATTGCGCCAACCTTCCGGCCAAACTGTCATCGCAACCTCCAAAACGAAAAACGGGCGCTTCGTTGCCGAAGCGCCCGCCAATCCAAAGCTGGATCTGCGTCTTAACGCTTCGAGAATTGGAAGCTGCGTCGGGCCTTCGCCTTGCCGTACTTCTTACGCTCGACAACGCGCGGATCGCGCGTCAGCAAACCGTTATGCTTCATGATCGGCCGCAAATCCGGCTCGAAATCCGAAAGCGCTTTTGCAATGCCATGACGCACGGCGCCGGCCTGACCGGAGAGACCCGATCCAGTCACCGTCACATACACATCAAACTCGCCTTCGCGGTTCGCGAGGCGGAACGGCTGATCAATCATCATGCGCAGCACGGGACGAGCAAAATACTGCTCTTTCGTTTTGCCGTTGATTTTGACTTCGCCTTTGCCGGGCTTGATCCAAACGCGCGCAATCGCGTTCTTGCGCTTGCCCGTCGCGTAGGCGCGGCCGAATTCATCTACCTTACGCTCGCGCGCGATGGCTTCATGCGTGCCGCTCGTGATATTGCCGCCGAGATTGCGGAGGCTCTCAAATCCTTCGCTCATACTCATGCGTTCCTCGTATTCTTGCGGTTCATACTCTTGAAATCGACAGTTTCCGGCTGCTGCGCTGCGTGTGGATGTTCCGCGCCGGCATAGACGCGAAGCTTCGACAGTTGTCCGCGCGCGAGCGGGCTTTCCTTCGGCAACATGCGCTCAACCGCTTTTTCGATCACGCGCTCAGGAAATTTGCCGCCGAGCAGCTTGCCCGCAGTGACTTCCTTAATGCCGCCGGCGTAGCCGGTGTGACGGTAATAGACCTTGTCCTTCAGCTTTTTGCCGGTGAACACGACCTTATCGGCGTTGATCACGACGACATGGTCGCCCGTATCAACGTGCGGCGTGAAATCAGGCTTGTGCTTGCCGCGAAGACGCAGCGCGACATAGGACGCCAGACGGCCGACGATCGCGCCTTCAGCGTCGATCACGACCCATTTTTGCTCCGCATCGGCTGGCTTGACCGAGCGGGTGACTGTGGTGCGCATTGGTATTCCTGCGAATTTAGAAGCGGCGCGCTTAATAGCGCAGCGCTGCGCTGTCAACAGACGTCATTTTATCTATAAGATACAAAGCGTTATGAGTGAGGTATTATTTTACCTCCGCACGCCATAATGCAATGCCTGTCACCCATAGCAGCACCGCCCCGGCCTGATGAGCCAGTGAGAGATCAAGCGGCGCAGCATTGAGGATCGTGACGACGCCGAGGATCGCCTGCAACAATGCGAGGGCGCCCACTGTGAAGGCGAGATTGCGCGCCCGCCCCTCCCCGCGTCGGAAGCCAACGCCCGCGATATGCAAAGCGAATAACGCGACAGCGTATCCCATCAGGCGATGGTTAAACTGCGTCGTGGCATGGTTTTCGACCAAGTTTACGACGAACGGCGAGAGCTGCGCGTAGCTGCGCGGAAAGAGGTCGCCGCCAATCGTGGGCCAGTCCGAATACGCCTTGCCCGCATCCGTGCCAGCGACAAACGCCCCGAGTAAAATCTGAAGGAACAACGCCCCAAGAAAAACTGGGACAAGCCATCCTGGTCCGTTGAGCGCACTTGGCTGCTTTGGCCAATCCAGCGCCTTCGCAGCAAGCGCGACAGCGTAACCCAGAATAATAATTGCGAGTCCGAGATGAACTGCCAGCCGCAACGGGCTGACATCCAAGCGCCCGGCCAATCCGCTCGCCACCATCCACCATCCGATGGCGCCCTGCAGGCCGCCGAGCGCGAAAAGCCCCAGCGTCTGCCAAAAGCGCCCCTCCAGCCGCCCCGTCGCCCAGAATATTGCGAAAGGGATTGCGAACAGGAGCCCAATCGCGCGCCCGAGGAAGCGATGCCCCCACTCCCACCAATAAATTGATTGAAATTCAGCGAGGCTCATGCCCCGGTTTTGAACCTGGTACTCCGTTGTTTGCCGGTAGAGCCCGAAAAGATGCTCCCAATCCCGCTGGCTCAGGGGCGGGATTGCGCCTGAAATCGGCCGCCACTCTGTGATGGACAAGCCGCTATCGGTTAACCTGGTCGCGCCTCCGATAAGGATCATGAGCGCAACGGCGGCGGCGACAACCAACAACCACCAGCCAACCAGCTTGTCGGGCTTTGAAAGCACGGAACGAACCATGCGCCGTTTTACGCGTTGCCGGGCGAGGACTGAATTGGGGCGC
>JBEVOS010000324.1:0-4868 GCA_040507435.1 Caulobacterales bacterium
CGCGGCCGTGCACAGCGCCGACCGCATAAACGCGCGGGGTGCGCTCCCGTTGACGACGCTCTCCAACGGCCGCAGCGAAACT
The DNA here is from genome assembly GCA_040507435.1 of Caulobacterales bacterium. Classification (GTDB taxonomy): domain Bacteria; phylum Pseudomonadota; class Alphaproteobacteria; order Caulobacterales; family Aquidulcibacteraceae; genus JBEVOS01. The sequence goes on from JBEVOS010000324.1 coordinate 83, forward strand.
CATGCGGGGCGCCCCGCGACTGCGGGCGGCGCGCTCGGCGCGGCGGGTTGCGGCACGCGATGCGCGAGCGGCGCAGCTGCTACGGCTAAGAACACCCAGAAAATGTTCGATAAGGACAGGTCAGGAGATGCAACGCCCATCGCAGCAAGCGTCGCGGCGAGCGCCAACGCTCCCGATGACATGACCGCTTCTTCGCCCGTTTTGGGGCGCTTAAACGCACGCATGACCAGCGGCGCCATGACCATGGCGAACAAGATCATGCCAGGGGCTCCGATCAAGCCGAATAGAGTCGTGAAAATCCCCGAGCCCCGCCCTGCTCCGTAACCAATGCCGAGCATCCACGTATCGAGCGCATTCTGAACGGACATCCGCGCCCACATCGAACGCTCATAAGCGGACCATGAGGTGCTCTTGCCGACCGTCATGGTTTCGATCATCGCGCGCAGCTGACCGGCAAAGCCGCTGTCGGCGGAAAACACCACGACTGCCGCGAGCGCGCCGAGTAAGCCGACAACCGCGAGAAGAATGAGCCCACGATCACGCCGCGCCGTGTCGCTATCCAGCATCGCCAAAATAAGTGCAAAGGCGCCAACAAACAGAATGCCAGCATAGGCGGTTGAGGAGGTCGACAACAGCAGCACGACGCCGAGCATGCACGTTAAGCAAAACATCAAGATCGGGCGGATGCCGCTGACAAACAGCGCATAGCAGAAAGCAAGCATCCCCGTACCCCACACTGCGAAGGAGGACGCCTCAACGAAGACAGAGTTCACCCGCGCGAACCCGCCCTGCATGTTCCCTGATAGAATTGCATAGCCCTGGTTGTTCAAAATCCAGCCGAGCGGCAACTGGATGCCACCGAGCCCCAGGCCGGCTTGCACCAGTCCAATGCCGCCAAACACCGCCGCCTGTGCAATAAGGGCGTACATGAACGGCGCCATTCCAACGCGCATCATGGTTTGGCGCAAAGCGAGGTAAAGGTAAGCGCCGGCGAACAGGTAAATGATCTGCGGGTAGGAAATGTTTGCGGCCGATAATGGCGTCGGCATGCCGTAGGCCTGGGGCGTCACAAGCGTTGCGCCGGCGAAGAGCTTCGGGAACAGCGCGCCCGACACAACACAGTAAACAACGAAGCCGACCATCGGCAGGTCTGAGACCAGAATACCCATAAATTGGGCGCGGACGTTCGGGATTAACAAACTGAAGCCGTGGCGCGCGAGAAAGCCGAGCGTAACCACTAAGGGCAGCAGCAGCGGCTCGGCGCCAAGCATCAATACGGCCGTGCCCGCCAACGGCAGTGTGAAGACGACAACAGCCGCAGCCCAGCGGAGCGGCGCTGTCGCTACGACAGCCGCCAAGCATGCTCCTATTGCGAGCCAGACAATCATCATTGTCCGATCCCCCACCCGCTGACGCGGCTTGCATGACTGACGCGACCGCACTCGGCCCGCATTGGTCGTTCCTTGTCCGGAATATCCGGCCTATCGCACATGCGATAAGACGCCAATGCAAGTTTGGGACTAGAAGCAGGATATCGGCCGAAAATACTTCGCCCAGTGGGCGAAATTCGGTTATTCGGACGGTGGCGGCTGCGGCGTTAACTGTTGAGCGACCAGCGGCCCCGGAAAATTCAAGATTTTGGATACGCCGAGAGTGAGACCGATTAACGCAGCCCAGCCCGCTAGGCTGTAGAGGATAAGGCCAGCCGCCACCGTCCAACGCGGCAGACGGCCTTTTTTAACCTCTTTTGGCTGTCCCAAATCGGCCTCCGGCCCAAACCCGGTGCGAACGCGTCGCGATTCGCACGATTTTTGCGTGCGGACCGTCACGGCGCCACAACTCCTGCGCTCTGGGCAAGCACTAAATGCTGTTTATACGCGCGCGACGAGAACTTGTTTGCATTGCACAATGGCGCCATGCGTTGCTGCGCAAGCCGTTAGAAATATGGCGTGGCTGGGATAAAGCGATGGGTAGTCGCTCGTTTGCGGCGGGCTCTGAACATAGAGCGCCGGCAAGAAATAGATCTGCAGATTCATCGCGCTCGCGTTCGCGCGCCGATGACGGCAGCCGCATCACAGATCCGCGTTTGATTGAAATTTGCCGCCGTGCAAATGGCATGGCCAAGCGCGCTTTCGACTATAGCGCCGCGCTTGCAGCGCTCATCATGCTCGCACCTGCGCTTATTACAGTCGCCGCGCTGATCTGGCTTCATGATGGGCGCGCGCCGCTCTACGGGCACCAACGCGTTGGACGTTACGGTCGCACGTTTCGCTGCCTGAAATTCCGCTCCATGATTCCGGACGGCGGCGCGGTGCTGCAAGCGTATCTTGAGGCGAATCCCGCCGCCAAAGAAGAATGGGAACGGACTCAGAAGCTCGAAAACGATCCGCGCGTCACGCCGATCGGCAAGTTTATCAGACGCACGAGCATCGATGAGCTTCCACAAATTTGGAACGTGCTTATCGGTGAGATGAGCATTGTCGGCCCACGCCCGATTACGCGTCCGGAGCTTGATCGCTACGGGAAAGAGCGCCGCTATTACTTGCTGGTTCGTCCTGGCATCACCGGGCTCTGGCAAGTCAGCGGGCGCTCAGAAACGACCTACCAAGCACGGATCAAGTATGACCGCGATTACCTTGAGCAATGGTCGTTCGTGCGCGATGTCTGGATCATTGCGAAGACTGTTCCGGCGGTTCTTGCGGCGCGCGGCGCTCACTGAACAGAGGCAGCGCAGACCAGAGCTACCCTTTAGATGGGCGCGGTAGACCGTTGACCATATCGCTGCGCACATCATAGCGCGCGGCGCGGATTGCAGGGTGAAAGCCAACGTTTTGCATCGAGATGAACACTTCTTGGCCGCGATCGCGCCAATAGGATTCGATCTTAGCTTTCAGCGCCAGCGCGCCATCGCGGGAGCAAAAGTCGGTCTCGCCCGGCCCCAGTTCGTCGATCGCGCGTGGCGAGAAAGTCGTTTGGTAGTCAGCCGGCGCAGCGGCAGAAACGAACGCCATATCGTTACCTCCTGAGCCGCGGGAGCACCGCTGGCGGGCATGAGATGCCGAAAATCGCGGCGCTGCGAAATCACACGTACGTCGAGGATGATGACCTATCGCGGACGGATTCGGCAAAGCACATAGAACACCGGCCAAACTTCATAGACCGTGCGGACTATTCCTATAATTTTCGCGCGCAGCCGTTTCCGAATTGTGCTTTTCATTCGCAGTCTTGGTGAGGTTAGACCACATGACGTCTGGCCGTGTGATCGCGATTTTGGAACATGATCAGGTGTCTTCGGACGCTCTCGCTATGATCGTTTCCGACTGGGGCGCGAAGGTCGTGCAGGGACGGTCCGCTGAGGATGTCCTAGAACATCTCGGCCCGGATCTCGGTCCCGAGCTTAGCTGTGTGATCGCCGACTATGACATTCCAGGCCACCGCGATGGCGTGGCCGCGTCCAAGCATCTGCAGCAAACGGCGCCTGAATGCCGCGTGCTTATTCTCGGCGGCAATATTCATACGCGCGGCGACGCCGCAGCAGCCGCGGCCGGCTATGACATCATTCACAAGCCAGCTCGCGCCGAAGACATCATTGCGTGGCTTAACAGCGAAAAATGAAGCATTAACATCAGGCGTGAGTTTGGAGAGCGCATGCCAGACCGGCACACCATCCGAATACGCCGCTCGACGTTGCTCATCTTCGTCGCCTGCTTTGTTGTGGCCGCTTCGATGGTGGTGATGGCTATTGGCCTCGCCAACGGACGCAGCAGCAATTCCTTTTCCTCCGGCGTCACATCCAACGCGCATCGTTCTGTTGATGGCGCGTTGGAGCTATTGCGCAGTTCTGGCCGTCTTGACGCGCGTTTGCGGCAATATATTTCTTCGCGGGACGATGCCGATCAATTTGCATATGACATGGCGCGTACGCGCTTCGAGGAAGGCAGGTCACGCCTCTTAAGCAGCGCTACGGTTATGCCAGAGTTAGCGCCAGCTGCGGCCGATGTTGCTCGCGCTGCGCGTAGGCAGCTGAGCGCTGGTCAGGCTGCAATAGATCGCCTGCGGAACGGCATGACTCCATCGCGCGCCGCCGCCGCCTACAATTCGGAAGCGTCCGGCATTCAAGAACAATTGCGCGACAGCATTATCGCGTATGTTCGAGAGAGCGACCACCAGGAACAAACAATTTTGGAACGCGACGCGCGCGAACGCGAGCTGACCAATTTGATCTCTACGATACTTGCTGTACTCGCCACGCTTGCCTCCGGCGTTACGCTGTGGGCGCTCATGCGCGAGCGGCGGAGCTGGGCAACAAAGAACCTCGATATTCGAGAGGCGAACGCCAAATTGGATCGCGCCTACAAAGACGCAGAACGCGCGAATGATGCGAAGTCTCGTTTTCTAGCAGCCGCCAGCCATGATTTACGCCAACCCTTGCACGCATTGTCGCTTTACATCAACGCACTGAAGCGGCGCACGCAAGGTGAAGAGAACGCAAAAATTCTCAGCAACATGGATCGCGCGACGCAATCCATGATCGCAATGTTCAGCCGCCTCCTTGATCTCGCGCGTATTCAATCGGGCGTTATAACTCCGAGCATCGAGGACGTCTCACTCCAGGAAAGCTTCGAGCGCGTCAAAGCAGAATTCGCCGACATGGATGTTCAGATCGGCTCTACCGATCTCGTCGCGCGGACCGATTGGCGGTTGCTGCTGATTATTCTACGCAACTTCGTTTCTAACGCGATGAAGCATGGCGGCGGACATGCGCGCCTTTTCGCTGTGAACGATG
>JBEVOS010000170.1:0-6585 GCA_040507435.1 Caulobacterales bacterium
CTTTTCCAGATTGTTCTGCGCAAGGATTTCTCTTTTCCGTCGCCTCTCTTGGAAACGCCGCGCAATTGGATCGTGCATGGCTTTCACGAAGATCTCGACCAAGCGATGCGGAACGCTTCGCTGGATATGCTCACTTTGCTTGCCGAGCAGCGGAATCTCTCGCGAAATGATGCATATTCCCTCATGAGCGTGGCTGCTGATTTTGGCGTCACGCAGGTGGTGGATGGCCGCCAGGGCGTGCATGTGCGGATACCGAGGGACATTTTCCCAGCGGATTGATAGCGCTGGACCCAAGAGCGTTAGACACTCGTCACGTCATGAATGCTTGGCGTTTTACGACTGAGGAATTGCCGAAGGCGCAGCGTCAATCTGCTTGGCGCGATGCGATGGAGCGCATCTGCTTGCCGATCGCATCGGTGAACGCTGAACTCAGCGGGTTCAGCGGTTCCCTGAGCTGCGTTGCATCGCCGATGGGAATTGAATTCGCGCGCGTTTCCTCGACGCCGCAGACGATTGCGGGCCGCTTCCCGAAACAGCAGGCCGCCGTTTGGCTTACCGCACTTTTGGAAGGTGAGGCGATTGTAGACACGCCGAAGCGGCAAATGACGCTCGGCCCAGGATCAATTCTCGTAGGGCGAACTGGCGCCGCGGCCGCTATGCGATTCACAAAGCCGTTCACCCAATTATTCGTCAAAGCTCCGGCTGTTGCGCTCAGCCCGAGGCTTATATCGCCGAACATTATCGATCTCACCTCGATGACTGGAGCCACAGCGGCGGAGCGGATGTTCTTTAGTCTTCTCAGCAGCGCCGCGTCCGTCATGGATGATTTGACGACGATTCAGCTTCGCCCTGTGGAGCTATCCGTCACCGAATTTTTGATTACTTGCCTTTCGCAGGAGTCCATTTCAACGCGGAGCGGCAGTGTCGCAGTACGGGCAGGGCGGCTGCATCGCATCTGCCAAACCATTGAGAGCATGCTTGCCGATCCGTCGCTATCGCCGGAGCGGGTTGCAACTGAGCATGGCGTATCCGAACGGTACCTGCAGAAGCTGTTTGCCGAAACAGGATCGACCTTCGGTCTCTATGTGCGGAAACGCCGACTCGAGCGCTGTCATGCTGACTTGGCGAGTCCGATCTGTGCGCAGATGTCGATTTCCGAAATTTGCTTCCGTTGGGGGTTCAACGGTTCCGCACATTTCAGCCGCGCCTTCAGAGACGAGTATGGCGTATCTCCACGCGAGCACCGGCGCGCCGCTATAACCATCAATTAAGCGACGCGTATAACTGTTTCAGTTCCAAAGCCGTCGGCATGGATGCGGCAGCGCCGTGGCGTTCCACACTTAAAGATGCGGCGAGGGTCGCATCGGAAAGCGCTTCGAAAAGCGATAGACCCCGATCAATGCCAGCCGCGAGGGCGCCGCAAAAGCAATCTCCGGCGCCGGTCGTATCCACGACATGTGTTTTGCGCGCGGGCGCCAGCCGAATGCTGTCAGGTTCAACGAGAAGCGCGCCTTGCTCGCCAAGTGTCACGATGACTGCTTTGCAATCCCCGCACAGCAGGTGGGCTGCGGCTTTCGCGAGAAGCTCGGTATTGTCGGGAGTTTTCGAGTTCAAGTCAGTGTAGGCGGCGAGCTCGTGTTGGTTCACGATGAGAACATCGCAATGGGCGAGTAGGTCGCGCCAGGCTGGAATGGCCGGCGCCGCGTTTAGGAGGCGCGTACTGTTGCGCGAGGCGGAGCTCTTTAAAAACGTATTGAGTGCGGCGCGGGGCGATTCAAATTGACAAAGAAACACATCACCGATGAAGTTCGAGTCCGCCGTCGCATGAGAATTTGCGCCGCTAGAGACGACAATGACGTTCTCGCCTCTCTGCGAAACCAAGATATATGCTTTGCCACTAGGAGAGAGATTATCGATCGCGATACCAGTGCAATCGACGCCGTCTGATTTTAAAGCCGATAGCAAACGCCGCCCGGCCTCATCAGATCCAACCTTGCCGAACATCCGCGTTGTAGCGCCGAGCCGAGCGGCAGCTATGGCTTGATTAGCGCCCTTGCCGCCGGTGTGATGCGTAACGCTGTTGCCGAATATTGTTTCGCCTGGTCTCGGAATTTCCTCAACTCGAATAACGATATCCAAGTTTAAGCTGCCAAACACACATACGGACATGGCAGATTGTTCCTAACTAATAGGGTGCGTCTCCAGCCACGGTGACACGATAACCGGACCGGACGTCTGGATAGTAGTCCCAAATGGCTTGATGCCATGTACAGCGATTATCCCAAAAAGCGATGGAATTTGGCTCCCAACGGAAGCGAACGTGGAAATTTGGGTTTGAGCAATGCTTGTAGAGATAGCTCAGTATCGCTGCGCTTTCGTCTTTATGAAGGCCGACAATTTCAGTTGTGTAGGAAGGGTTGACGAACAGGCCTTTTCGTTTGGTGATCGGATGCGTCCGCACGATGGGATGAATTGAAGCAGGATATTTACGGTCAACATCTGGAAATAGCGGGCGATAAACGTGCTCAGCATCGTGAACGGCTGTCAGCCCCTCAAGATACGCTTTCATTTTATCCGACAGCGCGTCGTATGCTGCGTACATGCTGGCAAATAGCGTATCTCCGCCGCTGTCAGGCACAATCTTCATGTAAAGAATGCTGCCCATCGGCGGTTCTGCATCACATGTTAAATCGGAGTGCCAATTTTCGCCGGCGACAAACTTCGATGTCTCATCTGCATAGATCGCGACAATTTCGGGATGATCGTCGAGTCCGGAGATCGCGGAGTGAATTTTCAGATCGCCGAACATGGCGCCGAGCGCTTTGTGTTGATCGTGCGAGATCTCCTGCGCCCGAAAGAAAATAACCTGATGCTCCATCAACGCATCGAACATTTCTTGCCGCTGCAAATTGCTTAAAGGGCGCGACAAATCGATATCGGCTATTTCCGCGCCGATGCGGCGTGTCATGGGCCGGACGTTAAGTGCTTCATAGGCCATGACGGTAGTTTGGTAGATTTTGCGCAGCAATCCACTGCTTAGGCGCTGGGAAAGCGTCGCGCCGTGTAAAATGTTACGAAAAATGTCTGTTACTCTAACGGGCGCCTGTTTTTGCGCCGTCGCGGGATTAGGCCCGCCGCGCAGGCCGGGCTGTCGCGGGCGGTTCGCCCACGGCCGCAAGCATTGCGCGATAGGCGCCCTCTGGATCACGGTCAGCGATGCAGGCGCCGATCGCCACATGGGCGCGAACGTCTGCGATGCGTTCCTTGAGGCTGGCTTGCCCCATTGAAAAGACCCAAAAACGCGCCGCCTTGTGCTGCAAGGGTATGAGGATACGCGCGAGCGAGCTATTGTTGCTCGCGCGAGCGATTGCCGCATGAAAGCGTTGATCCATCCGGATAAGGGCGCGGCAGTCACATGCTTTTGCGGCAGCCTCTCCGCCTTTGAAGGCGTCTTTGATGGCCTGAATATCTTCCGTTGAACCGTATCTAGCGGCTAAAGCCGCGCATTCAGGTTCGATAATGCGCCGCGCTTCGTAGTCGTGCTGAAGCTCAACGACATCCAACGGACTCACAAATGTGCCGGCGCGCGGGCGACGGTCAACCAAGCCTTCTAGCGACAATCTACTCAGTGCATCGCGAATGCCCGCGAGGCCGGAATTGTACCTGATCGCCAGCGCTTTCTCGTCAAGTTGAGAGCCGGGCGCGAGCTCGCCTAGTATGATGTCGATTAGGATCAACTCGTAAGCGCGCGCCTTCTGAAGCTCTACCGGCGCATCATGGGCGACAAGCGACAGGCTTCCGGCGTTCTTTCGAGGGCGCGCCTTCGCCGAGCTCTCCTTCGCCTTAGCCACGCCAGAACTCCTAAAGGAGCGGCAGCTCCGCTTTGCGCCTTTACGTCAACGACAGATATGCGCGCGCCGCGTGGGCAGATTCAAGCATTTAATTCAATTTGAGGGCTAAACGCTTGCATGATCCTGCCCCGTGGCAGTCCTCTCCTAGGAAAGGCCGCGCCCGATGCACCTCCGATAGGCGAATTATCGCGCGGTCTTAGGAGGACGTGGCATGGAGCAGTGGCCGCCAGAACTACAGAAGGCGCGTGCTTATGACCGCCTGCTCATTGAAATCATTCTTGGCGCATTGCCTCCCGGAGCCCGGCTTGATGAGGATGCGCTGTGCAATTCCTACGGACTTGGCCTTGCGGGCGTACGGGACGCGCTGGCGCGGCTTTCCCTGGAAGGGCTTGTTATCCGGCGCGCCCGCGTGGGGACCACCGTTGCGCCAATTGATTTCGCTGAAGTAGCGCAGGCCTTCGACACACGTTGGCTTATCGAGCCGCAATGCGCTGCACTTGCGGCGCAGCGGGCGACGCGTGCGGAGGCGGCTCGCATTGCGAGCGCATTTGATGGCGCTGAAGAGGCGATCGCCAATCGGCAATTTGCGTGTTTGGTTTCCATGGATCGAAAATTTCACCGCGCGGTGGCGGAGGCGACGCATAATCCATCGCTCGCGCGGATCGTGATAATGCTTCACCATAAGGCTGCACGCTATTGGATGCACACGGTCGATGCGCGCACGCCTGAGGAGCGTATTCTCGACACTGAGCGGCATCGCGATGTGGCGTATGCAATCGCTAAAGGCGACGCTGAGTCTGCGGAAACAGCGATGCGATGCACGCTACGTGAATTCTCCAACGAAGCAGCGATGGTTCGCTCTCGATCAATTCGTGTGGAGGCGCGTGCAAATTAGCCGCTCGTTTCGCAGGCGCCAAAAGTCTACCGCGCATGCGAAATAAACATGTTACGTGAAATGTTAGTGCCGTTTCGTCTTCAAGGATAGCGAGCGTCCTCAATCATCCGCCCAATGCCGACCGAGGCCGAGCGCAGCAAGCGTTTCGGGGTGCGGGAAAGAGGTGGGGCATGTCCAAACGAACAATTCTGGCGACGACGTCAGCTGTAGTATGCGCCATTTTTGGTGCGGCAAGCGCTGGTGCGCAGGAGGCGGGGGCGCCGGCGGAGACTGCGCCTTCAGAAGAAATTGTCGTCGTCGGGGACCGCGTCGGTCTACTCGAAACGACGCCGAGCAGCACAGTCTTCGGGCTTGGCATGTCGCTTTTAGAGACGCCGCGCTCGGCGACGATGGTTAGCGATACGACGCTTGAGCGTTACGGTATCGAAGAGGTGGATGATCTCATCTCCATTTCACCGGGCACGTTCACGGCAAGCTTTTATGGCGTCAAGGGCGCGGTGAATACGCGGGGTACGCTCGCGGAATCTTATTTCCGTGGGTTCAAGCGCATTGAAAACAGAGGGACGTATCCAACGCCGCTTGGAGCGACGTCGCAGGTCGAACTGGTGCGTGGCCCACCTTCGCCCTTGTACGGCGCTGGAAAAGTCGGCGGCTTGTTGAACATCGTTCCAAGAACCGCTCAAGCAGATGGCGGCACGGCTTACATTGATGAGATTGAAGGCGATTTAGAAGTTACAGTCGGCAGCTATGGAAAGTTCAACGCAGCAGGCGGGATGGGCATTCCGCTCACGTTCGGCAGCGTTGAAGGCGGCTTGTTTGGTTATTTAGAAATCGAAGATTCCGATAGCTACTACCGCGGGATGCATCCGGAGCATCAGCTGCTTCAGTTATCGAGCGATTTCGATCTGACCCCGACTCTCACGATGTCAATGGGGCTGATGATGTACCGCGCTGAGGGTTACGTGCAAACCCCGGGCTGGAACCGTCTCACTCAAGACCTCATCGACAATCAGAACTATATTATAGGGCAAGATACTACGCTCGTAGATACGAACGGGGATGGTCGGCTTCAGCCGAGCGAGGTCTCAGGCGGGACGCTCGTGTCATATTATTTCGGCGGGCCCCCAGGCGCCCCGCCTGCTCGCTTTACGTTGGATACGCCAGGGGCCGGCACGACTGTTAAGCTCGATCCACGAACGATCTATATTAGCGACAGAGATTTTTCTGAGACTGATACAAACACGTTCTATTTCGAACTCAGCAAGGAGATTGGCGTAAATACACTTTCGTTCGAGATGTTCTACGATGACCTCTTGAATGATCGCTTCGTAAGCTACGGGTTCCCAGCGCACTACGATAGCAGTGTATACGAGGCGCGTTTGCACTACGACTTCGAGCTGGGCAACGAAGATAGCTTCTTCCACGCGAATAGCACCGCCGGCGTTTCGTACCGAAATGTGAACGCTCTTCGTATGGAAACCTATAATTCTGGCTACATCGCACTTGATCGCCGTGATTTGTCTGTCGGTGCAACGCCAACAGATATTATGGACGATCCGTTTTCAACGGATGGCGGCCTTGGCTGGGACATCGCGGTTGACACTAATACAGAAGATACCGGCCTCTTTGCGCTTTCCAACATGACGTTTGGCGGGCTGATCAATCTACTGATTGGCGGACGCATGGACTGGTACGACGTCACTACGATTAACCGCGGGCCAACATGCTTTTGTGGAGTAGACAACGTCTATGTAAGTGCCGATGCTGATGAGTTCTCATGGAACGGAAGTCTCAGCATAAATGCACCATTCGGCCTATTTCCTTATTATACATATGCAG
>JBEVOS010000047.1:0-5782 GCA_040507435.1 Caulobacterales bacterium
TGCCTCTGGGGACGTGAAACCAGAGGGTCTAGGGCATGGCAGCCCTACGCGCCGGGTGCAGAATGGCCCTGGAGAGAATACCTCCTCACGACCTGCGGCATTCGTCCAATCGTCTGAACGGGGGCGCGTGGAAGCGTCTTACTAGCCGTCTGCAAGGGCGGCATTACCTCGGCGTGGAAACGCGCCCCGCCTCCCACCTTTGGGAGGCAAAACAAAAGACGCCTCCCACTCTGGGAGAGGAAATGCGGAGAATTCGAGAAAAACCGGGTCGGGCCGGTCTAAAGGCCTGCGTACAATCTAACTCAGCAAAATTCACGCATCATCAACCATCATTACCAAGCGCGTTTTAATATAATTCGAATAGGAATGTTCACGCGCAGCGGGATGGACGAATTCGTGAGCGACCGGTTAATCTCTTCCACGAAATGCTCTGTATTGATTGCGGATGAAAACGCATTCAATCGCCGGACGTGAACGATATCCTGCGCTCCTACGGGATCGACGACATCAAATTCGCGCATGACGGCCAGGAATTGCTCACGCAAACCGCCCGTATGAATCCGCGCATCGTGATTGCGAATTCACGCTTGCCGAAACTGTCCGGCCTCGAATTCACACGAAAGGTGCGCGGCGGCCACGGCGAGATCAACCGCGCGCTTTCGATCATTGTCGCGACAAACACCGCGACGCATCATTTCCTCAACATCGCGCGCGAAAGCGGCGTCGATGAAATTCTCGTGCGCCCCTTCACCGCAGCGGCGCTGCAAGCGCGCGTGGAAGCCGTTCTGATCCGCCCCCGCCGCTTCATCGATAGCATTTCCTATGTCGGCCCGTGCCGCCGCCGCCGTTTGCTCGAAGATTATGGCGGCCCGTTGCGCCGCTTCGCGGATCCGCTCGCCGAAGCCGGCGCGCTGCTCTGGGAAATCGAAGCGAACCGCGATTTGGTGAAATTCAGCATCGGCAAAGTTTTGGACGCCGCCAAGGCGCTCTCCTCCACGGACCGCACGACACTTCGCGCGCTCTACGAAACCGTGCTCGATCTGAAACAGCTCTCCAACGACGTGCGCGATCAAGCAATGGCCGACGCCGCCCGCTCGCTCAGCCGCTACATCACCGCGATCGGCGCCGCCCGCGAACTCGATGAAGACGTGATCATCACCCATACCGATGCGATGCAGCAGCTCTGTGCGCTCACCAGCGCCGATAGCATGGAACGCTTTCGCTTGGCGCGCGGCCTCGTCGCAATCGTGGATAAACGCCTTGGCCGCACACCCGTCGCGGATGACGATTATTCTGTGATCGCGCTCTGATCCCGCTCGCCGGTGCGGATGCGCATTACGGTGTCGAGTTCGCTAACCCAAATTTTGCCGTCACCGATCTTGCCGGTTTTGCCTGCCGCCGCGATCGCCTCAACCATCGCATCGGATTGTGTCGCGCCGACAACGAGTTCGATCTTCATTTTCGGCAGCAGCGTCACCTCATATTCGGCGCCGCGATAAACTTCCGTCCGCCCTTTCTGGCGGCCGAAGCCGCGAACCTCGGAGACAGTAACGCCCGAAGCGCCCGCCTCTTTGATCGCATCCAGAACAGCGTCGAGACGGCTTGGCTTAATGATGGCGGTGATCAGCTTCATGGCGGTGCATAGAATTCATCATTCCCTGTTGCACTGCAAGATACGCCTAGGACGCGGGCGCATCATCCCGCTGATGTGATTTCATGCCAGAGCGCGACGCCCGCGCCGGCGCCGCCGCAAGCAGCACTTTTCGGCCTGGCCGCGAGGTTTCCGCGTAAAGCCGCTTCACTGCCTCCATCAGGACGACGCCGCCAAACGCACGCCACGCGATTTCACCCACCGGCTCCAGCGCGTCCGCGATTTTCAGGAGCGGCGAAAATGGCGGCGCGTAGAGCGCCCGCGCCGAGGCAATCGGCGCGAAAAGCGCATCTGTCAGCAGCGCGCCCAACTGACGCCGCGAATACGGCCGGCCATAGCCAAACGGCGTATCTTCCGCCTGCGCCCAAAAACTCCAGCGATTGGCGGCGATCACGACGAGACGCCCCTCCGGCGCCATCACACGCCATATTTCACGCAGCAATTGCTGCGCATTATCCGCCTCCTCCAGCGCGTGGGCTATAATCACGCGGTCAAACACGGAATCGGCAAATGGCAGCCGCCCCTCGTCACACAGCGCCGTGAGCCCCGCCCCGCCATGCGGCCAGCGTTCCGCGCCCTGCGACGCGGGCATAGCCGCCACCGCTCGCCGCGCGGTCTCGCGATATGCATCGAGAAACGGCGTGGCGAACCCAACGCCCAAAAGATCGAGCCCCTGTGCGTCCGGCCACGTCGCGCGGAGCTTCTTAGCGATCATGCGCTGCGCGGCCGCGCCTTTCGGCGAAGCGTAAAAACGCTGAAGGGCGAGAACGTCGACACGCATCCGGGCGTTGTGAATTCCAATGGCCGATCTGTTGTCAGAGAGCTAGGATGCGTCATGCTTGAAGTCCATCAATTCCCCTGCCTCGAGGACAATTACGGTTTCCTCGTTCACGATCCCGAGAGCGGCGAAACCGCCACGATTGATACGCCAGAGGCCGCGCGCATCCTCGCCGAAGCCAGCGCCAAAGGCTGGCGCATCACGCAGATTTGGAACACGCACTGGCACGCCGATCACGCGGGCGGAAACGCCGAGATCAAAGAAAAAACCGGCGCGACCGTCAGCGGCCCGGCGGAAGTCGAGCGTATTGGATCGAAACCCGATCGCATCGTGAACGAGGGTGATGTTGTGAAACTCGGCGCCGTTGAAGCGCGCGTTCTCAATGTCGGCGGCCATACCTTGGGCCACGTCGCGTACGTTTTGGATGATGAACGCATCGCGTTCGTCGGCGACACCCTCTTCGCGATGGGCTGCGGTCGGATGTTCGAAGGGCAGCCCGAACAGTTTTGGACAAGCCTACAAAAAATCGCGGCCCTGCCCGATCAAACCACGCTCTATTGCGCACATGAATATACGCAGTCGAACGCCAAGTTCGCGCTGCATGTCGATCCCAACAATGAAGCGCTGAAAGCGCGCGCGGCGAAAGTTATCGAACTACGCAAAACCAATATGCCGACCGTGCCAATGCGCTTATCTGAAGAAAAGGAAACCAACCCGTTCCTCCGTGCACCCGCACTGAAAGCAGCGCTCGGGCTCGGGCAAGCGCAGGATTGGGAAGCCTTCGGAGAAATCCGCAAATTGAAGGACAATTTCCGCTGAACGCAGATGCGATCATCGCCGCGCTTCAGATGAAGCCGCATCCTGAAGGCGGGCATTTCGTTGAAACATTCCGCGACGCGCCTGACGCTGAAGGACGCGCTCGTTCAACAGCGATCTACTTTTTGTTGCGCGCGGGCGAACGCTCACACTGGCATCGCGTCGATGCGACGGAAATGTGGTTCTGGCACGCAGGCGCGCCGCTTGAACTCGCCATAGCAGAGGGAGGAAAGACGCAAGCCAAAGTGCTTGGGGTTCAACTGGCTTTCGGCGAAGCCCCCCACGCAATTGTACCTGCGCGTGCGTGGCAAGCTGCGCGATCGCTTGGCGATTGGACGTTGGTTTCGTGCGCTGTGGCGCCTGGTTTTGAATTCGGCGGCTTCGAACTCGCGCCGCCAGATTTTACGCCTTAGCGCTCAGGGCCTTGCGCGGCATGCGCGACCGTGCGGATCGAAGCAGAAGATGGGCGCCCCGCATAACCAAGCGCCGGCGCAACCTGGATGATCAACGTATCGCCACGGACGCCAACGCCTGCGCGATCGCCCAACACGAATTGCACGCGCGATACGCCGCGCGGCAAAGCTTCGATACTGTCAGACGCCCGCGCAGCCGCGTCGATAATAAGGCCGGTCGCGTTCGCGGGCGGCGTCGCTGGCGCGGTGAAAGCGAGTGGGCGGCCAAGCCTGCGCTGCGCTTGCGCCTGCAATTCACGCAAACGCGTTTGATAGACGGCGACTGTCGCCGCCGTAGGCGCGAGCGGAGCTGCGACGCCCTCTTCGGACACAGCCGCGCCAGTGCGGATCGCGCGTGTATAGACCGTCACGCCGCCATGGGGCGTAACGCGCAGCTGCACATCGCCCGCGTCGCTCCGGTAAACCTCATCGCCATTGGCGCCGGCGACGGGGCGCAGCACGTGCACTTCCGGATCGCCCTCGAACTGCACCAGTGCGGCGCGCCGGCCCGACCGGTCGAGAATGAATCGCACGGCATTGTCCGGCGTCGAATATTGCCGGACGCTGCTCGTCATTTCCGTGAGAAAGCCCTGGCGGAGCGGCGACGCCGATTGCGCCTGCGCACCGGAAGACAGAACCGGCGCAAGCGCCAGCGCCGCCGCCATGGCTCCCGTCACGCGCAAGGGAAAGCTTCCGTCCATCGGCTTTTAAGAAGCCGCCGGACCTGGGCGGATTTTGGGCGTTGTTGCGGAGTCTTCACTAACCTGTGGCGCCATTGCATCACAGGAATGTCCGACAATTAAGGTTAACCGCCGAAATCAGGCGATTGCACAGCCGCCATCTCAAGAACGCCGTCCTGAATCGCCAGCGGCATGATAACGGGCTGGCTCGCCATAATAGGCGTCCGCGCACGCCTCATAGGCTCAGCCGTCACCACAGCAGCGACGGTGAAAGTTTCGGGAGGAATTTGAAGGACAACGGCCGTTTTGCTCGGTACGGGCGCCGCCTGCGCGCTTTGCGAAAGATCGCCCGCAACGCCGATCAGGAACGAAATAACGGAGAAGGCCAGAGCGGCGATCAAAACGCGCATTTTCGGTTCCTATTTCGACTCGCTAACGATCATTAACCGAGTCGGCCAGCGGCGCCAGCCTAGGGCCATCACGGCGCCTAGGCCGCAGCGGACTTGGCCGGATCATAGGCAAGAATTGGCGAAAGCCAGCGCTCGGCTTCCGCCAAGGTCCACCCCTTTCGGGCGGCGTAATCGGCAGCTTGGTCACGATCGATCCGCCCGACGCCAAAATATTCCGCCTGCGGATGCGCGAAATAGAGCCCGGAAACGGAAGCCGGGGGCGTCATCGCAAGGCTCTCCGTCAGCTCCATACCCGCGCGGGAGCGCGCCTCCAGCAAATCAAACAGAGTGAGTTTCTCAGTGTGGTCAGGCTGGGCTGGATAGCCGGGTGCAGGACGAATGCCGCGATACTTCTCCGCAATGAGATCATCGACGCCGAGCGCTTCGTCGGCCGCATAGCCCCAAAGCTCGCGACGCACTTTCTCATGCAGCGCCTCGGCGAACGCCTCAGCAAAGCGATCCGCCAGCGCCTTCACCATGATCGCGGAATAATCATCGTTCGCGCCTTTGAAGCGGAGCGCGACTTCCTCTTCGCCGATGCCAGCGGTGACCGCGAAGGCGCCGAGATAATCGGGCGTGTTTGTGTCAGCGACGAAATCGGACAGCGCGAAATTGGCGCCGCGGCCGCCTTTATCCATTTGCTGGCGCAAGGTGAACAGGCGCGCGCGTTCGGCGCTGCGGGTTTCATCAGTCCAGAGAATGAGATCGTCGCCGTCGCGATTGGCCGGCCAGAATCCGACAACGCCTTTGGCCGTCACCCATTTTTCCTCGATCATGCGCTTCAACATGGCTTGCGCATCACCGAACAAACCGCGCGCCGCCTCACCGACGATGTCGTCTTCAAGGATCGCAGGATAGCGGCCGGCGAGATCCCACGATGCGAAGAACGGCGTCCAATCGATGAATTTCGACAATTCATCGAGCGACATTTCAATCGAGCGCACGCCAAGGAAGCT
>JBEVOS010000074.1:0-5826 GCA_040507435.1 Caulobacterales bacterium
GGCCAAGCGCGCCAGCGCGTACGGCCGTACCGCCGGGCTCGTTACACACGCCGAACATCCCATCGCGAACGCGCGCCAAATATTCAGCTTCAATTCCGCTCATGTGTGGCGGATCGCGTGGCTGAGCGACGCCTGGCGCTTCACGTATAAGACGCGGGACGACGGCATGACCGTTATTCCCGAGACGCGCGGCCATAACGGCGAGTTGCAGGGGCGTCACGCCCATCGCGCCTTGGCCGATCCCGTAGTTGACGGTTAAGCCGCCGGTCCAATTTTCATGCCTGTTTGCGCGCCACCAAGTCGGATCTGGGATAAGCCCGCTTCTGACATTAGGCACGCTGACATCGTAGCGCTGACCAAGGCCGAACTGGCGCGATACGTTGGCGATACGCTCAGGGCCAGCGCGTAGTGCGGCTTGATAGAAGTACACGTCACATGAGTGCTTGATCGCATCATGAAGGTTGACGCGGCCGTGTCCGCCGCGCTGCCAACAGTGAAACACGCGACCGCCGTAGCCGAAGCCTCCGGAACAACTGACCGCCCAATCATCCTCCACGCCAGCTTGCTTGGCTGCAATACCGACGATCATCTTGAAAGTTGATCCGGGTGCATAAACGCCGGCGACGGCCTTGTGAAATAGCGGTTTGGTTTCCGCGGTGTTCAATTGATCAAATTCGACCGAGCCAATGCCGTTCACGAAGTGATTTGGATCGAAGCCGGGGGCGGAGGCCATCACCAGCAGATCGCCAGTGATAATGTCCATGACGACGACAGAGCCTGCGCGCGCAAAGGAGCTCTCATCGTCGTTGAACATTTCCATCGCGCGGCGTTGCAAGTCTGCGTCGATGGTGAGGACAATACCTGAACCTGGAATTGGCTCTTGGCGCTCGTCTAAGTCTTCACCCATCTCGCGCCCAAACGCGTTCACGATGACTTTGGCCCAGCCCGCTTCGCCACGGAGCGTGCGTTCCAGCTCTGCTTCAATGCCGGCTTTGCCAACACGAACGTCCGGATTGCGATAATATACGGCGCGCCGTTCGCCTGCGCCGCCTTCGGCTTGAGCGGCGTCTATGTCGCGCTGATTTGGTTTTTGGACGTAGCCAATCGGATGCGCGAAAACGATGTCATAGGGATATGAGCGCGCAGACGTGCTTTCGGCATTCACGCCGTGCAGCTCGGGCAAGCGCACATTCACGGCGGCGAACTCTTCCCAGGTCAATCCTTGGCGCAGGGAAACAGGCTCGTAGGCGCGCTTTGATTGAACCTCACGGACACGCCGGCGCACCCAATCTTCATCAAGACCAAGAATGAGCGCGACGCTGCGAATAGCCCCTTCAAGATCTTGTGCGCGTTCTCGCGTTATTGTGACGCGATAATCCTTACTTGTAATTGCAAGCGGGACGCCGAAGCGATCGTAAACAATGCCACGCGGCGGCGGAATAAGACGTTGATCAAAGCGATTCTCGTCAGCCGCTTCGGTGTATTGTTTGTTGAATAGGTCGGTCGCCTGCAATTGCAGAAGGCGTACGCTTACGGCGCCCATTGCAAAGACGCCCGCTGTCGAAAGCCATACGGCCCGGCGCGAGAAGATCGCTTCCACGTCGCGTTTAGGCATGACGCTGGTGTTGCTGCGGCGGGTTTTCTTGAATCCGAGCATTAGCGCGCTCCCTGTGCCGGATTCATGTAGAGGCCGCGCACGAGCGGGAAGAAGATTGCGGTGATCGCTACCGTTTCAGCGAAGCCCCAAATCTGTGTGTTTGAGCCCAGTGCTATCCTGCTTAACACAGCCGCGACCAGCGTGACGACGCCGCCCGTGATGATAAAGCCGCCCCATAGTGACAACAAATTTGGCGCGCTCATCAATCCAGTCGCAATCCGTCCGACGAGGAACGTGAGCAAGTAAAGCGACATAAAAAGTCCGTACGGCCCGCCCGCCAGCTGATCATGCAGCAAGCCGAAGAAGGCGAGTGCGGCTGGAGCCCGCCAATCCGGTGACGCGTCGGAAGACCAACCATAAGCGGCCCACATCGCGGCGAGCGGCAGGGGCGGCTGCGCTAAAACGGGCGTAAGCGGCAAGGCCGGCAAGGTAACGCTCGCCAGTACGAGCGCGACGCCCGCCCAATGGCGGCTTGCGCTACGGCCGCTTGCGGTGGAGTGAGAGATCATCCTGGCGGGGGGGCAGAAGGTTGATCGGCCGGAGCGGGAGCCGGAGCCGACGTTGGCGTTTGAGGTCGTGCAGGCGGTGCTGCTGTTGAGCGGCGCGTTTCAGCGGCCGCGGGCGCAGGGGTAAGTATCCTGCTGATTTCCGGTTCGCGCCCGTTGAGCGGGGGCGGTTCTGCCTCCGTGGGCGCGTCTTCTGGCGTTTCCGGGCCCACGTGAGGAATGATCCGCACAAAATCGATGGGTTGCTGACTTGCGGCTAACGCAACGCGCCATGCGCCGTCACGACCAAGGCGGGCGATGCCCAGGGGCAATCCACGCGGGTATATTCCGCCATCGCCGGACGTGATGATGCGCTCACCTTCACGCAAATTCTGGGCGCCTACGATGAAGTCCAGGCGGGGACTTTCTACGACGAAGGGACGTGTCAAAAGCTCTGGCGGCTGTGTGGCCTGACCTACGAGAACGGCGCGAACGCGAGAAGCGGCGCCCATTACTGGAATTCGCGAATTGTAATCGTCGAGCATGAGAATGCGCGAGGAGCGTTTGCCTAAGGACACAACACGCCCGACGAGTCCCGCCTCGTTCACGGCGATGTAACCGATCCGCACGCCGTGATCGGCGCCGGCGTTGGCGACAAGCGTGCGTGTGAAAGGGCCGCCGCTATCGAGCACTAACTGCGCGGCGATCGAGTTTTCGATGTCAGCGCCTGAGCCGAAGGAATCTGGCGGCATCCGTAGGAGCGCTTCGTAGCGGGAATTGCGTTCTGCCAGACGCTGGGCGAGCTCCTTCCAGGCTTGGAGTTCACGATTTTCTTTTTCGAGTTGTTCAATTCGATTTGTGGCGTTCCACATCTCAAAGATGCGACTGAACAAACCTTCACCGTCACTTGCTGGCGAGGCGGTCCCGCGCGCGGCAGCGGCGGCAACGTCGTCGCCCGCGTGAAGCGCCGGCGAATCGTGTGGTTTGCTTGCCGATAGGCCGATCAACACGAGCGCGCCAATCATCAGCAGAGCGCCGACGATTACGCCAATCGTTACGCGGGGCGCTCCTGAGCGTCGGCTGATGCGTCTTAGTCTAGCCACCGAAGTTGGGCTCCTTACGCCGCGTCTGCAGCGCGCTTACACTTCCAGTGTAAGCAATCGGCGCGCTTCCGGCGTGTTCAGCTTTTCAAGCGCGATTCCGCAACCTTTGACCACGCAGCGGAGTGGTTCATCGGCAACTGAGACCCGGATGGATATGCGCTCCTGCAACACCACGTCCAGGTTGCGGAGTAGCGCGCCGCCGCCCGTCAGCATGAGGCCGTGATCGTAAATGTCGGCGGCAAGTTCCGGCGGCATCTGCTCAAAGGCTTGGCGAACAGCGTCGACAATACGGGTGACGGGCTCTGCAAGCGCTTCGGCGACCATCGCCTCGGTGACGGTAATTTCCTTAGGCACGCCAGAGAGATTATCGCGACCCTTGATAGGCATTTGCATCCCGGAGCCTTCGTCTGGCGCCTTTGCGGTGCCGATCTCTTTTTTGATGCGCTCTGCGGTTGAGTCGCCGATGAGCAGGTTTTCTGTCCGGCGGAGGTATTGAATGATCGCTTCATCCATTTTATCCCCCGCCTCCCGCAGCGAACGAGACCAAACGAGGCCGCCCAGGGAAAGCACAGCGATCTCGGTCGTTCCGCCACCGATATCCACCACCATGCAGCCAGATGGGTCATCGATTTGAAGGCCGGCGCCAAGCGCGGCGGCGACAGGTTCTTCGATGAGATGCACACGCCGCGCGCCAGACGCCTGAGCACTCTCTAAAATTGTGCGCCGTTCTACCGGCGTTGCGCCCGTAGGAACGCAGATAACGATTTGCGGAGAGATCAAAGAAGGACGCGGCAGCACCTTCTTGATGAATTGCTTGATCATCTCTTCGGCGACGTCGAAGTCGGCGATGACGCCGTCGCGCAGCGGGCGGATGACTTCCATGTTCTTGTGGGTTTTGCCCAACATGGTTTTGGCTTCGGAGCCGACGGCGTGGACGACCTTACGCCCGTTTTCGTTTACGTACGCGACAACGGACGGCTCATCGAGGACGATCCCTTGATTCTTAACGTGAATCAGAGTGTTGGCCGTGCCAAGGTCGATTGCCAAATCCGGCGCAACAAGACCAAACCAACCCATGCCGTTTCCGTTCCTGCGATTCGCTTCACAAGCTGAAGCGGGTTAACGCGTGAAGCCTAAACATATTGCAACGCCCAGGCCTTTTTGGGGCCGAGCAGAGATCAGGCGACGCTATGATTACGTCCGGCAGCTTGCTGCCGATCGTACTCGCCGAGTCGCCTTGTCGCCATGTCCCATGGCTAGCCGCGCACACCATATGGATGCAAGGCCTAGGCCGGACTTCGCGCGGTGGGGGCTGAGATCCGTACCCGCGACCGCTTAACGCGCTTGCCTATATTTAATGAGCAGCGAAAATGCGAAAGGGGCTGTGGGGATAGTTCCACGTGAGTTTTAGGCTGTTCATTGCGCTGCTGACGGCGCTGGTTTTTGCGCCGTTGTCGCACGCGCAGTCTGGCGTGGATCGTGCTGAAACGAGCACGGTGCGCGTCGCCGTCATTGTGGAAGCGGGCGAGGCGCGCACGCTCATCGGCACGGGCTCAGGCTTCGTCGTTTCACAAAATTTAGTCGTCACGAACGCCCATGTCGTCGCGCCTGCGCGAATGCAGGATGGCGCTACCGTTGTTATCGTCGCGCCGGGCGGCGATGGCATGGTGCCAGCCCGCATTGTTTCGTACTCGGCTCTCTCAGATTTGGCCTTGCTTGAGTTTCGTGGCGGTTCGCGTTTGGCGCCGCTTACGATCTACGAAGCCGAGCCCCGTCCTGGCGAAGCTATTGTCGCGCTCGGGTATCCGGACGTCGATGATCTCCGAAGACCGCCGGATGATTTGCTTCAACCAACCGCGCCGAGCCGTACGACCGGCGCGATTGCGTCACTTCGAGACACGGCGCCGACCGGTGATCCCGTTCCCACAATCAATCACGAAGCCGCAATTTCATCGGGCTCAAGCGGCGGACCCCTACTCGATGAATGCGGACGCGTGATCGGCGTCAACACATGGCATGCGCGCGGACGTGACACACTTGAGAGCCGGGGTGTGGCGACGCGCGCGGAACAGCTTATTTCGTTCCTTCAGGACGCCGGCGTCCGCGCCACCCAAACTTCTGCGCGTTGCCTGACGGTTGCGGAGCGTGCTGAGGCCGAGCGCGTTTCAACAGTTGAAGCGCTTGAGGTTCAGAATCGCGAACTCGCCGCCAAACTCGAAGCCGCCGACCGGTTAACACGCACCGCGTTGGTTATTCTTATGGGGGGAACGGTATCGCTGCTTATTGCGGTGATTGTACTCGGCGCCATTGTGTTCGGCCGGCGTTCGCATGCGCTTGCGCCGGAGCATCATAGCGAATCTCATCCAGTATCCTTGCGGCGTGGGGCCCCTGGCGTGCTTGCAGTTGTCGGCGGCGCCACAATCGCAGCGGTTCTTGTCGTTTCGGCCGGAATTGCAATCTGGCGTGTGCAGGGGCTGGGCGCCGCGCCAACAGCGGTTGACGTTTTTAGCGGCGAACAAATTTGCGCGCTTGATCGCGAGGCCAGCGCTCACGCCGGCCGGGACGAACAGGATGTCTCTTT
>JBEVOS010000099.1:0-3040 GCA_040507435.1 Caulobacterales bacterium
GTTGCCCGTCGTGTGCTGGCGCGCCGCGGAAATGATGACCATACGTCAATTTACGCAGATGTCATCGCTGAAGCCGCCCGCGATAAACTTCTTGCGCGCAAATTAGCGGATATTGACACCGCCAGCGTGTCGCGGCTCGCGGCGGTGCTTGAAGCCGCTCAGAAACGCCATGAGATCGATGAGCGCCTCGACACTCTCGCCGCGGCGCGGACGCTCATCGCCACACTCGAGGGTATTGGCCTTCGCTATGTCATGAAGCCGCACGAAGAAACGTGCGAAGCTTGCGATATGGAAATCTCGGATTTTCGCGCGCTCGCTGAGCGCTATCTCGGATCAAGTCTATGAAACCGGACATTTTCTCGAGCGCGCAGAGCCTGTTCAAACGCGTCAACGACAAATTCTTCAGCGATGACGGCGTCACCGGCGAAGAATTGCAGGCGCGCAAGCGGCGGCGCGTCGTCATTCTGATTGGCGGCGGGATCGCCATCGCGGCGCTTGGCATCTTCTTGCTGACGCATTTCGGCGGCGGTGACGACGTCGGCGAACCGGTCGATCGCACCCAAGCGGTGACGGCCGTGACGGTCGAGGAAAAGCCGTTCGAGCGGCGGATCACACTGCAAGGCGAAGCGCGTCCGCTCCGTGACTACCAAGTCTTCGCGCCCGCTTCCGGCGTACGGATTTTGGAATTGCTCGCCGATGAGGGCGATTATGTGCGCGCCAACCAACCGCTCGCACGGTTGGATACGGCAGTGTCGAATGCGCAAGTCAGCGCCGCCCGCGCAAACGTCGCTTCAGCTGAAGCCTCGGCGCGACGCGCGCGCGATGAGTATCAAAGAGCAGAGTCGATCCGGGATTCCGGCGCGCTTTCCGCCGAAGCGATCGAGCAGCGGCGCGCTCAAGCGGCTGCCGCAGACGCGCAACTCACAGCCTCCCGCGCTCAATTGGCTGAAACCAATGCGCGCCTCCAGGGCGGTTATGTGCGCGCT
Source organism: Caulobacterales bacterium (assembly GCA_040507435.1). Classification (GTDB taxonomy): domain Bacteria; phylum Pseudomonadota; class Alphaproteobacteria; order Caulobacterales; family Aquidulcibacteraceae; genus JBEVOS01. The sequence continues at coordinate 987 of JBEVOS010000099.1, forward strand.
CCGGGCGCTGGGCTTATCATCTCGCGCACGGCTGAGATTGGACGTTCCGTCGATGGTCAATTGCTGTTCCGCATCGCAGGCGATAACGCACTCGAAGTTGCTGCCGACGTCGCAGAAGCGGATGTGCTTGCGCTGCGCGACGGGCAAACCGCAACGTTCCAACTGCTCGACGGCTCCACGATCAATGCGCGCATGCGCCGGGGCGCTGCCTCGATCGATACGCGCACGCGCACCGGCCAAGCTTTATTTGATCTGCCGCGGGGCTCCTCGGTGCGTGCAGGGATGTATTTGCGGGGCGAAGCCATTTTAGCACCGCAGGATGGGCTCGCCGCGCCACAGAGCTCTGTTCTTTATAAGGACGGCGCGGCTTATGTATTTGTCATCGGTGACAATAACCGGGTGCGGCGCACGAACGTCATACTTGGCATTCGTAGTGGCGACACGGTGGAGATCGCGAGTGGGCTCGCGCCTGGCCAGAAGATCGTCGGCGCCGGCGCCGCATTCCTGCAGGACGGCGATTTGGTCCGCCCTATCACCAATCAGCCAGCAGGTGAAAGCGCGCCCGATGCGCAGCAAACCGGCGATGAATCGGGACTTCGCGGCCGCTCCGGCTAATCGGATTTACGTTTATCGCGCACGCGCGATTGATTGAGGGCCTCAATGGCTTGGAACATATCTGCAGGCGCGATCCGGAACCCCGTTCCGCCGATCGTTTTGATCATCGGGCTGCTATTTGCCGGGATCACGGCCTACTTCCGACTGCCTATCAATCAATTGCCGAACGTCGATTTCGGCGCCCTGCAAGTCACCGTCTCGCAACCAGGCGCGGCGCCCGCCGAAATGGAGACGCAGATCACGCAACGCGTGGAATCCGCGCTCACCGGCATTGAAGGCGTGCATCGCATCACGTCAACAATTTCGCCGGGCGCGTCGCAAACGCTCGTCGAGCTTGAAGGCAACGCAGATATTTCGCGCGCCGTCGATGATGCGCGCGACGCGCTGCAGCGGATACGCATTGATCTGCCGGCGGATATTACCGAGCCTGTTATTACGCGGATCGAGGCGGCGGCGGAGCCAATCGCGTATTATGTTGTCGAACGGGAAGGCCAATCTCCGCGCGACATATCCTGGTATATAGATAACGAATTATCGCGTGAGCTGCTGGCGGTGCGCGGTGTGAGCCAAGTGACGCGGATTGGCGGCGTGAGCCGTGAAGTTCGTGTTGAAGTCGATCCGCAGCGTTTACAAGCTTATGGCGTCTCAGCGGATTCGGTGAGTTCGCAATTGCGGCTCGCGAACACCGATTTGCCTGGTGGGCGCGCGGAAGTCGGCGGGCAAGCACAATCCATTCGTACGCTCGGCAGCGCTGAGAATATCAAGAGCCTCGCGGAGACGCGCATAACGGCCGCGGATGGGCGGGTCGTCCGGCTTGGCGATATCGCGACTGTGACAGATGGAGCGAGCGAGCTTTCATCGATCGCGCGTTACAATGGCTCGCCTGTCGTCGGATTCATGATGCTGCGCTCGAAGGCAGCAAGTTCGGTGCAGGTCTACCATGACGCAAAGGCGCGCATGGATGAGCTGGCGAAAGAAAATCCCGATCTGAAATTCCAGCTGATCTTCACCGAGGTCGAATTCATCGAAGGTCTGCATGAAGGCTCCATCGCGGCGCTGATCGAAGGCGCTATCCTTGCGTGCATCGTCGTGTTTCTGGTGCTGCGCGATTGGCGCGCAACGCTGATCGCGGCTGCGGCCATTCCGCTTTCCGTCATTCCTACGTTCGCGGCGATCGAACCGTTTGGCTTTACGCTCAACATGGTGACGCTGATAGCACTGGGGCTGGTGGCCGGCGTCTTGGTCGATGATGCTATTGTCGAGATCGAAAATATTGTGCGGCATATGCGAATGGGCAAATCGCCCTACCAGGCTGCGCTCGAGGCGGCGGACGAAATCGGCCTCGCGGTCGTCGCCACCACCTGCACAATTATAGCGGTATTCCTGCCAGTCAGCTTCATGAGCGGCGATACGGGCACGTTTTTCAAAGAGTTCGGCCT
>JBEVOS010000108.1:0-15043 GCA_040507435.1 Caulobacterales bacterium
ATGGGCGGCCCGGCCTCCGCGTCGAATATCATCCCGATTATTACGCAGCCTTCGTGCGCGATACGGACGGCAACAAGCTGGAGGCTGTGTGCCACCAGGATTCCTAGCGTTCACCGCCTCGTGATCGCTTAGCAGGCGCCAATCAACTACCGAATGTCGGAACGGACAGCAGCCGCCCGTCCTTGTATCATTGATAACTTTTGGAGGCCCTCATGACCTATGTGGACGGATTTGTAATCGCGGTACCCAAAAAGAATATCGAGGCATATCGGGAAATTTCGCAGAAATGCGGCCCGATCTGGAAAGAATTTGGCGCAATCGATTACGTAGAATGCGTCGGTGACGATACGCCCTACGGCGAACTGACCTCCTTTCCGCGCGCCGTGATCGCCAAAGAGGATGAAGTCGTCGTGTTTTCCTGGATCACCTATCCTTCCAAGGAAGTGCGCGATGAATGCAATAAGAAAGTGATGGAAGATCCGCGCATGGAGGAAATGAGCGGCGGACCCGAGAACATGCCGTTCGACGGCAAGCGCATGATTTTTGGCGGATTCAATACTATCGTTCAGCTGTAAGAAGGGTCGAATCGGGCCGCGCGGACCCTATATTTCGGTGATGCGCGCGGCTGACCTGATCATACCGCGTCCTGAGGGAATCTATGTTCCCGCTGCGGACGCATATATCGACCCAACGCGCCCCGTAACGCGCGCTATTATCACTCACGGCCATGCGGACCATGCGCGCGCCGGACATGGTTCTGTGCTGGCTACGCCGGATACGCTCGCAATCATGGCAGCGCGTTACGGCGCAGATTTCACCGGCGTTAAGCAAGCAGCGCGCTATGGGGAGACGACGCGCTTTAGCGGGCTGACGGTTTCACTCCATCCGGCGGGACATGTGCTGGGCTCGGCGCAGGTTTCACTTGAGATGAATGGCAAGCGCGCCGTCGTCTCGGGGGATTACAAACGCCAGCCGGACCCAACCTGCCCGTTATTTGAAGTGATCCCTTGTGATCTGTTTGTCACGGAGGCGACGTTCGCGCTGCCCGTGTTTCGTCATCCCCCTGCTGCGGACGAAATTGCTAAATTGCTGGCGTCACGTACGCTTTTTCCCGATCGCGCGCATCTCGTTGGCGCATACGCACTCGGCAAAGCGCAGCGCGTGATCGCGCTGTTGCGGCAAGCTGGGCATGACGCGCCAATTTATTTGCATGGCGCGCTCATAGCGCTGACTCAGCTTTATGAAGCGCATGGTGTTGAGCTTGGCGAGTTGCGCCCGGCGCTTGGCGCATCGAAAGCTGAGCTTGCGGGCGCAATTGTGATGTGTCCGCCATCGGCGATTCAAACGCCATGGGCGCGGCGGTTTCCCGATCCGATTACAGCTTTCGCGTCAGGCTGGATGCGCGTACGCGCCCGCGCGCGCCAACGGCAGGTGGAATTGCCTCTGGTGATTTCCGATCACGCCGACTGGCCGGACTTGCAACGGACGATCAAAGACACCGGCGCCCCAGAGGTTTGGATCACGCATGGCGAGGCGGATGCGCTCGCGCATTGGTGCAAGGGCGAAGGCATCGACGCCAAAGCACTGCATCTCGTTGGCTATGACGACGAGGGCGAAAACGAGCCCGCCGAGGCGGCTGCATGAACCGGTTTGCCGCGTTGCTCGATCGGTTGGCTTACGAGCCGCGCCGGCTTGGAAAGCTTGAGCTCCTTAAGGCTTATTTTCGTGACACGCCCGATCCTGATCGTGGCTGGGCGCTGGCGGCGATGACGGGCGAACTTTCGTTCAAGCATTTGAAGCCGGCGATGATCCGCGATCTCGTGGCCTCGCGCACCGATCCGGTGTTGTTTGGGCTTTCCTACGATTTCGTCGGCGATCTTGCGGAAACCGTCGCGCTTGTTTGGGACGCGCCGCCTTCACGCGCGAACGCGGATTTGACGCTGACCGATATCGTCGAGGGCGTCGAGACGACGCCGAAAGCGCAGCTTCCTGCGAAGATCGCAGAATGGCTCGACCGGCTCGATGAAAACGGGCGCTGGGCCTTGCTCAAGCTGGTCACTGGCGCGTTGCGTATCGGCGTTTCAGCACGGCTCGCGCGGCAAGCGCTGGCGCGGGTGGGCGCCCGCAGCGTCGAGGAAATCGAAGATGCGTGGCATGCGAGCGCGCCGCCATATGGCGATTTGTTCGCGTGGATCGAGGAGCGTGGACCGAAGCCGGAAAGCGATGACGCCGCGCGGTTTCATCCGCCAATGCTGTCTCATGCGTGGGAAGAGCGCGACGCTGCGCTCGATCCCGCCGATTTTGCCGCCGAATGGAAATGGGATGGGATCCGCGTGCAAGCCGCAGCTGGCCACACGCGAAGCGGCGCGCATGTCGCGCGGCTCTATTCCCGCACGGGCGACGATATTTCGAAGAGCTTTCCCGATCTCATCGATGCGTTGCACTTCGATGCGGTTTTAGACGGCGAATTGCTCATTCGCCGTGACGGACGCGTGCAGAGCTTCAATACGCTGCAACAACGGCTCAACCGCAAAGGTGTGACTGCGAAGACGATCGCGGATTATCCGGCGTTCATCTGTGTTTACGACATTCTCTCGCTGAACGGTCGCGATCTCAGGCCGCTGAGTTTTCGAGAGCGGCGCGCGATGCTTGAGGCGTTCGTCGCGGATCATCCGGATGCGCCCATTGGGATTTCGCCGCTCGTCGATTTTTCATCTTGGAGTGATCTTGAAGCAGCGCGCGCCGATCCTGCCGACGTCGTGGGCGATGATGCGTTCGACGCGGTTGAGGGCGTGATGATCAAACGGTGGGATTCGCCGTATCTCGCGGGACGCCCGAAAGGCTATTGGTGGAAGTGGAAGCGCGATCCGCTCGTTGTTGACGCTGTGCTCATGTATGCGCAGAGGGGCCACGGCAAGCGGTCCTCGTTTTATTCAGACTACACGTTCGGCGTTTGGAAGAATGACCCGCCGGAGCTTGTGCCGGTTGGCAAAGCCTATTTTGGATTCACCGACGAGGAATTGGCGAAGATCGACCGCTTCGTGCGCAGTCACACCAAGAGCCGGTTTGGCCCCGTGCGGGAGGTGACGCACGATCCTGACAAAGGGCTCGTGTTCGAGGTCGCGTTCGAGGGCCTGCAACGCTCGACGCGGCATAAATCCGGCGTCGCAATGCGGTTCCCACGCATTTCGCGCATCCGTTGGGACAAGGCGCCGCGCGATGCGGACCGGCTGGAGAGTTTAGAGGCGCTCCTGCCGCTGGAGGCTGCGCGTTAAGGACGCGCGCTTGCCCCGCCGCCGCCGCGCTGCTACCCCCGCCGCCCGATGCCGCAAGCCTCCGCCCTCCTCAACGTCATGATCGCCGCCGCCCGCAAAGCCGGGCGCGCCCTCACGCGCGATTTCGGCGAAGTCGAAAATCTGCAGGTTTCGAAGAAGGGCCCATCCGATTTCGTGACCGCGGCGGATTTGAAAGCCGAAAAGACTTTGTTCGAGGAGCTTTCGAAGGCGCGCCCGGGCTATGGCTTTCTGATGGAAGAGCGCGGCGCTGTCGAAGGCTCAGACAAAACGCACCGCTTCATCATCGATCCGCTCGACGGCACGCTGAACTTCATGCACGGCGTGCCGCATTTTGCGATTTCGATCGGCCTTGAGCGCGAAGGCGTGCTCGTCGCGGGCGTCGTGTTCGACGTGATCAAAGACGAACTGTTCTGGGCGGAAAAAGGCCAAGGCGCTTATCTCAACGATCGCCGCTTGCGCGTCGCGGCGCGGAGCAATCTCGCCGATGCGATGCTGGCCTGCGGGCGCTTCGAAGATATTGCCGCGCTCCAGCGTGTGTTGGCGGTGACGCCGCTTGTGCGCAGGCAAGGCTCGGCGGCGCTTGACCTCGCCTATGTCGCGGCAGGACGCTACGATGGGTTTTGGGAGCGGCGGCTTTCGCCGTGGGATATCGCTGCTGGCGCGATCATCGTTCGGGAAGCTGGCGGACTTGCGCGCGAGATCGACGGCGGCGATTTCATGCAAACCGGCCATATCGTGGCGGCGAACGAAAGACTTATTCAACCGTTGATCAGTACGGTACGCGGCGAGTGACCTGACAGCGCCGCCAAAACAACAAGAGGCGGCGCGCGCATGGCGGATCAGGACAAACCCCACCCGTTGCGGCTTGCGCTCTTTTCTCTGCCCTCCGCTCCGCTGCTTGCGCTTGCGCTGCCGATCTCAATTTTCCTGCCGCCCTACTACGCTTCTCATCTCGGCCTGCCGCTTGCGGTCGTTTCAGCTGTGTTTGTCGGTGCGAGAATTTTCGATCTGCTGATTGACCCGCTGCTTGGCGGCGTGCAGGACCGCACCATCTCCCGCTTAGGGCGTCGCAAACTTTGGATTGTTGCGAGCGCGCCGTTTCTGATGGCGCTCGTTTGGTTCGCGTTTATCGGCATTCCTGCGGGCGCGCCTGCGCTTATCGCAACCGCCGGCATACTCGCGCTTTATTTTTGCTACGCCTCGATGATGATCGCGCATCTTTCCTGGGCAGGCGAGCTTTATCCCACTTACCACGGACGCACGGCGGCGCTTGGCGCACTGCAAATCGCGGGGCTTGTCGGGCAGATCGCTATGCTCGGCTTAGCGGCCTATGTGGTTGCGAGCGGGCTGGGCGACGATGACGACGCCGTGCATGCGATGGGCTGGATCATCTTTGCCGCGATCCCGCTTTGCGTGTTGATTTGCGTACTTACGACGCGTGAGAAAGACGCGCCGCCACAGCCGCATCTTACGATACGCGACGCGATACGCGCATTGGTGACGAATCCGCCGCTACGCAGCGTGCTCGTCCCAGATGTGCTGACTGGCGTTTCGCAAGGCGTACAAAGCGGCCTGTTTCTCTTCTTCTTTCAGCACGTGTTGTTGTTTTGGCGCGAGAGCCAAATGCTGCTGTTTGTGTATTTCGTGGCGGGGCTTGTGGGCGCGCCGCTGTGGATCTGGCTTGGCAATAAGATTGGCAAGCATCGCGCGCTGATGATCGCGTGTCTTTGCACAGCGGCGACAGCGGCGGTTTTGCCGTTTTTGCCGAAGGGAAATCTGCCGGTTGTCGCAGCGCTCATGTTTGTTGGCGGCTTGCCGACAGCGGCAGCTGGTTTGTTATTACGCGCGATGATGGCGGATGTTGTCGATGAAGACGAAGTGAAGACCAGCGCGCGCCGCACCGGGCTTTTCTTCGGGCTGTTGCTTACGACGAATAAACTTGGCCTTGCGGCCGGACCGATGACGTATGCTGTGCTTGGCATCGCAGGGTTTGTCGCCACACGCGGCGCGGCCAATAGCGAGGAAGCGATCTTTGCGCTCACGTCGCTGTTTGTCGGCCTTCCGATTATTCTGAACCTGCTCGCGACTTGGACGCTTCGATCCTACGATCTCGATGAAGCGCGGCAGGCGGCGCTGCGCGCAGAGATCGACGCGCGCGCGATTTAAGCGCGCTGCGCGGCCATCCAAGCGCGCCAAAGCGCGAACACTTTCGGGCCCTCGACGAGATACCGGCGCGCCAGGCGGCCTGGTTCGCTCGCCAGCCGATGCAGCCATTCAAGGCGGGTCGTACGCATCCATTTCGGCGCGCGTTTTGCGTGGCCCGTGAGGAAGTTGAGGCCTGCGCCGATGCAAAGGCCGACGCCTTTCGCATCGCCGCGCATCTGCACGGCCCACGCAATCATTTCCTGTTGCGGCGCGCCAACGCAAAAGAACACGTAGCGCGAAGGTTGCGCCGCGACAAAGGCCGCCGCATCAGCCACGGCTTCCGGGCTATGCTTCAAACCCATGGGCGCATCATGCCAACGAATATTCGTTAGGCCGAATTTGTCTTCGAGCGCCGCGATCATTTCCGGCTCACCGCCAACGATGGTCACTGGCTCGTGCGGCGAAATTTCTTCCTCGAACAAGCGCGCCACGATGTCGGAGCCGCACGCGGCCGGCAGATGGCGGGCCGCAAAGCGCGCAAGCAATTCGAGAACGCGGCTATCGTTGATATTCAGCCATGCCGATTGGTACAGCGCGGCGCGCGCAGGCTCACGCGCAAGCGCGACGACATGATCAACATTCGGCGTGGCGACATAAGCGAAATCTTCGCCGCGCGAAGCACGCGCCGAAATCGCTGCTAGCGCTTGATCGAGAGTCAAAGCGTCGAATGCGACGCCCAGAAAATCAAAATCATGCGGATGAGTCTGCGTCATTATACTTAACCGAAGCGGGCATGGTTAAGCCCTTCTTCAGCATGCGATGCAGGAACCGGGCCGGGTGAATCGCATCAAGAACACTTTGCTGCAGTGCTTGGGGCTCAAGGAACATCTCGCTCGCGATTCGATCCGCCAGCAAAGGCGCCATCGTCAGTCCGCGCGCACTTAACGCGCCAATAACGTAAACGTTGCGATGGGCTGGGGCCTGTTTTGAGACATCCGGCGGGCGGCCATGCGCGATGTCCGCCTGGCGTGAAAGCCACTCATTCGCACGCGGGAGAAGCCCTGCAATTGGCGCATAATCCGGCGCGGCGGCGCGGACGGAGGCGCGCGATGTGAGGAAGGGCAGATCAATTGCAGCCGCGATATCCGGCGCGAGCCTTTGCAAAGCGGCGACATTCTCTGCGCGCGCGGCTTGGCTTTCTTGGGCGCTCGTTCCTTCGATCCGTTCAAATGTCGCGCCGAATATCGCGCCCTGCCCCAGTGGAGCGATATAGCTTTCGCCGGCGAGCGCGCGCGGCAAATTTCCGATGCACGGCGCTTCTTCAATCTGACCGGCGGTCCGGCGCAAAGTGAGCCAAGCTGTTTGCGCGAATGCGTTTAACGTTGCGCCATTTGCGATCACGACGGCATCGAAGCAGCCGAGGCTCGATCCTGTTTGATCACATAGCGCGAGCTGATCACTTTCAATGATCTGGCTTACGCTTGCGTTGAATCGAATCTCTGCGATCTGCATCAATTCTTTGATCACAGAGAGTGGTTTCAACACGCCGCCGCGCAGATGTGCGACGGCACCATCTTCCGCGCGCAGCCAATCCTCCGGCAGCGGCGGATCGGCGATGAGATCATCACGCTCTCGTTCAACCACGCCGCACGGATTGAACGCGTCGTATGTGCGATAGAAGCGTGCGGCGTGAATGAAAGCCGCAAGATTGAGCTCCTGCACGGGCGCGCGGCCGCGATCGAGGCGCGGCATGACCAGACCCGCCGCATTGCCGCTCGCGGCGCTTCCAAGTGAAGCGCCATCTTCAAACAACGTGACCTGCGCGCCGCGCCTCGTGATTTCATGCGCAGCGCACGCGCCTGCGATTCCGCCGCCGATGATCGCGACGCGCTTTGGCGCGTCGCCACCGTACGGATACAGCGCATTCGCCACTTCGCTTTTAGCGGCGAGTACGCCTTCAAGACGTTCGCGTTTTCCCGCAAAACCTTGCCGCTTGGCGACATCGAAGCCAGCTTTTGTCAGCGCCGCACGCACGGCGCCTGCAACGGAATAAGTCGCCACGCGCGCGCCCGGCGCCGCTAGCCGCGCTAGTTCGTATGCGACGTCTTCGCTCCACATTGCGGTGTTTCGTGCGGGCGCAAAACCATCGAGGAAGAATGCGTCGAATACGCCAGCGACGCCTTTCAGAACAGCGTGCGCATCGCCGGTCAGAAGGGTGAGAATGAAGCCGTCCTCTTCGAACGCGATCCTTTGCGGTGCATATGCCCGCACCGGCCAGTTTTCGATAAGACGAGATGATAAATCGCCGATTTCGGGGAATGCTGAAAGCGCGCGCGCCGCGTCGGCGCGCATCATCGGCATCGCTTCGATCGATACGAAATGCAGGCGTGCGCCGGGCGCGCGCGTCTTGCGCCACAGCCGCCACGTGGCGAGCGCATTAAGGCCGGTTCCAAAGCCTAATTCGCAGATCGCAAAACGTTTTTTGCCGCGCCAGGCATCCGGCAGATCGCATCCGGCGTGAAACACCGCTTCTGTTTCCGCCAATCCGCCTGCGCGCGAATAATAGATATCGTCGAACGCACGCGCGTAAGGCGCGCCGTCATCACGCCATACGAGATCAGGGACCGGCGGCAATCTGCTCATGGCGCGCCATTCACGACAGCCTTCGCACAAAAGCAAATGGGCCGCCCATTCGGGCGGCCCATCCGTTCATCAACGTACTTGATTTAGTGCGCTGGCGCAGGCGCCGCGGCAGGCGCTTCAGCGGGGGCGGCTGCGTCATTCGCAGGCGCAACAGCATCAACCGGCGGCGCAGCCGGATCGACCGCTGCGGGCTCAGCCGCAGGCGCTTCAGCAGCAGGCTGCTCAACCGTCGTTTCGGTTTGTCCGCAGGCCGCAACGCTCAGCATCAGAAGAACAGCCGCGCCGGCCGCGAAACCAAATTTCATCTTTGTCATAGGCATTACCCCTCAACACGGCGCCGCTTTGCGGGCGCCTGGGCGCAGTTAGACCGGACGCAATGGCGATGCAATACGCGCCCGGCGTACGCATTCGCGTGCGCATGCGTACGCCAGCGAAAGGCAATTGAGCCCGTTTATTCCGTCGCGGCGGAAAGCGCGGCTTCCAATTCCTGGAAGGACGGCTGCAGCGCGCTCGGCACAGAACCACGGCCAATCTCGACTGAGACTTGCGCCGCGTTGCCGTGCAGATGCGCGACCAGAACATCGCGAATGATTTTATAGAATTGCGCATCGTGTTCGATCACGCCCAGCAGGCGCTGCGCGAACGGACCGACGATGCCGTAAGCGAGAAACACGCCGAGGAACGTGCCGACGAGCGCTTTACCGATCATGAGGCCAAGCACTTCCGGCGGTTCATTGATCGCGCCCATCGTTTTAACGATGCCAAGCACGGCCGCGACAATGCCGAGCGCGGGCAAACCATCCGCCATGTTCTGCAATGCGGTTTGCGGAATCAGCGCTTCGTGGTGGTGTTTCTCTAGCTGCTTTTCCATCGCATCTTCGACTTGATGGGCGTCATCCAAGTTCATCGTCATCATGCGCAACGTGTCGCAAATGAAATCGACGACGAAGTGATCTTTGCAGAGCTTCGGATATTTCTGGAAGATCGCGCTCTCGTTCGGCTTTTCGATATGCTGTTCGAGCGCGACAACGCCTTTCGTCTTCATCAGCTTCGTGAGCTGAAATAGAAGCGCGAGAAGATCGCCATAGTCTTTTCTATTCCATTTCGGCCCCGACAAAGTCATTGTCAGCCCGTTAACGACCTTCATCAGGTTTTTTGGGTCTTGAGAAATAATTAGCGCGCCGACAGCCGAGCCGCCGATCATCATCAACTCGAACGGCAGCGCGACGATGATGACGTCAAAGTGTCCGCCCGCCAGCACGAAGCCGCCGAACACCATGCCGAACACAACGCCAAGGCCAATAAGCGGAAACATAAAAAATCGTGCTCTTCTGAGCTGGAATTCAGATCAGTCCGCTTTATGGACGCGCCGTGATTAACGGGCGGTTGCCCATACAGCCTCGTGTCTGAAATTCTGTGTTTACGTGCGGTTCAGCGCCCTTAGCGGCGCGTTAAAATCCATGTGTGACGCGCGCCACATCGGCCCGCAGCCGGCCCGGCTATTCCCTTGTTCACCGAACAAGGAGCCACCCAATGACCTTCAAAAAAATCATCGCCGCCCTGATCGTTTCCTTCGCGACAGTGGCGGTCACCCCCGCCTTCGCCGGCGAAATGCAACGCAACGCCCGCGGCGAGATCGCCGTGAACTACGCGGACCTCGATTTGACGACCTATGCCGGCCAAGAGGCGCTGGTGACCCGCGTCACCGATATCGTGCGCATCTCCTGCCAGCAGGACTTCACCACGCGCAGCCAAATCCGCCGTTGCCGTGAAGCGCGGATGGATCAGGTGAGGATGTCCACAACCGGCATGGCCCGGCAGACGCTGGTCGCGGCGACCACGACGCCCGCCCCCGTTCCGACGGTGGTGATCCTGGCGTCGAACGACTGAGCTAAGTTGCGCAAAGATACGGCCCCGGCGGAAGTTGGGGCCGGTTTCGTTTTGCAGTCCTACGAACGCTGAGCGCGGCGCACCGCTTCGAGAACGCGTGTCGTCGCGCGGCCGGTGACGGTGATATCTTTATCGCGTTCAAATGCGCGGATCGCGGCGCGTGTGCGTTCGCCTATGCTGCCGTCCGCTGGGCCCGGCGTATAGCCAAGGCGCGTCAAGCGGCGCTGCAGATCGCGAACACCGGAGGTATCAAGCGCACGTGCGCGCGGCAGATCGGCTTCACGGATCGTGGGCTCGACATCGATGCCCGCTTTCAAACGAACAGCGCGCAAAAGATCAGCGGTCGGAAAGCCATCGGGCGCCATGCCTTCGGCGGTTTGGAATGCTGCGACGGCGCGGCGCGTGTTCGAGCCGAATTGGCCATCCGCCGTTCCAGCATTGTAGCCCAAATTGCTCAGCAGGATTTGCAGCTGCATCATGTCATCGCGCTGCAACGTGCCCAGATGCGTTGGCCACGGCGTGACGAGCCCGCCACGGCCTTCATAGGCGCGCGCGAGAAGCGCAACGGAGAGCGCATAACGATCGGACGCGTTGTAGCGGCGTATCACGCTGAAATTCGGATGCAGCAAGAGGACGGGGCCAGTCGCGCCCGCAGGTAGGAACAATTCCGATTGCATGGCGCGATCGCTCGCGCTCCACGGCGTTCCATCCGCGCGGCGCACGCCCCGCGCTTCCCAATCGGCGACGGTGCGCGGCGTCGTATCCGCAAGCGTGAGATTAAAGCCTGTCGGGAGTCGCACTTCATCGAATACAGCTTGGTTCGCCTGCCAACCGCGCGTCTTGAGATAATTCGCGATGGAGGCGGCGACATCGCCGCGATTGTTCCAAATGTCGCGATGGCCATCGCCATCCCAATCGACGGCGGTCGAGAGATATGCGTCCGGCATGAATTGCGGCTGACCAAGCGCGCCCGCCCAAGAGGATTTCAGTTCGTTGGGGCCCGCATACCCGCGCTCGACCATCTCGATGAGGGCGAGCAGGTAGGTTTCGAATTGCGCACGGCGGCGGCCTTCATAGGCGAGCGTGGCGATGGCGCGCGGCGCATCATGCGGCAAGGCGGCAGCGCCGAAATTGCTCTCCAGCCCCCAAATGCCGAGGATAATGTCCTGATCAACGCCGTAGCGAGCTTCCACCTGCGTGAGCACCGGCCCGATGGCGGCTTTGAGATCGCGCCCTGCCGTGATCCGGCTGCCGGCGACCCGTGTGTTAATGTAATCCCAGACGGGGCTGACGAATTCCGGCTGGCGGCGGTCAAAATCGATGACGCGGCCTTCTGGCGTCAAGCCCGTCAGCATTTGCGAGACGATCGGGCGCTGGCGGCCTTCCCGCAGCGCGCGGGCGGCGAACTGGGTACGCCAGGAGTCAAATTCAGCGTCGCCCGAGGTTGCAAAGGTCAGCGGCGGAGCGGCGGGCGCGGGAGTTTGGGCGCTGCACGCGCCGCAAATCGCCGCCAAAGCGACCGCACTCACCACGGCTGCTCGCAAAATCGCCCTCATTTCCATCCTTTAAGCCCCCGCCCCCTCTACTGGCGTTCGAATGCGGGGCAAATACGGCCCCATTTGGCAAATCTGTAATTCGCGACTGCATGATGGAGGCCGCGAAGCGAATTTCAGATTTGAAATCCAAATGGGAATTAAATGACCGCTTGTGTCCTTATGGATTTGAAGTTCGCACGCGGCCGATCCAACACGCCCCGAACTTCAAATCCAGGACACAAAGCTCAGGGACGAGGCTGAGACAGTAAGGGCGCCTGCGGAGCATGCTGCTCCCGCTCCGAAAGCCGCAAACGCAGGCGCGGGGCCAATTCGCCTCAGAATTGACTTTGGCCGACGCCCCCCTTAATCACCGCGCTTCATTTTTCAGACCTACCCGCTCGGATCTCCGGCCATGAAAGTCAAAAGCTCCCTCAAGTCGCTCAAAGCCCGCCACCGGGCCTGCCGCGTCGTGCGCCGCAAAGGCCGGGTTTATGTGATCAACAAGGTCGATCCGCGCTTCAAGGCGAAGCAAGGCTAAGCTCTTTGCCCGCCAAGGCCGTTCTCTTTGACTATGGGAACGTGCTGGTCCGTTGGGACCCGGAAAATCTCTACAAAAAGCTGATCCCCGATGCTGAAGCGCGTAAGCGCTTCTTGACGGATGTTTGCCCGCTTTCCTGGCATGCGCCGCATGACGGCGGCGCGATGATGGCCGACACGCTGCCAGCGCGCGCCATGCTCTTTCCCGCCCATGCCGACCTTATCCATGCTTGGGGCGCGCGTTATGGCGAAATGATCGATGGCGAAATCGAAGGTTCGCTGACGATCTTGGATGATCTCGCAGCGGCGGGCGTGCCGCTCGCGATGCTCACCAATATGCCGGCGGACCAACAAGAGGCTTGTTTCCGGCCGTTTTCCCGCAAGCATTTGTTTAAGCACGTTATCGTTTCGGGCCCGCTCATGATGATGAAGCCTGACGCGCGAATTTATCGTCATACGCTGGATATTATGGGCTTTGCGGCGAAGGACGTGCTCTTCATCGACGACAGCGCCAGAAACATCGTGGGCGCTGCGGCGCTGGGCATGCGGACGCACCGCTTCACCAGCCCAGAATCTCTCAGGGCGGCTCTCGCAGCGGACGGCGTTTTGCGCTAATCATTTTCGACGGAAAGAATCGTCGATTGCGCATAATTCTCGCGGCTCTTTGTTTGGCTTTGGTCGTCGCCTGCAGCCCAGGCGCGAAAACCGCGCCTGCTGATCCGGTTCTCGAGCGCCTTTTCACGCAATTATCTGAAGCGCCGGACGCCGCGGCCGCCGCCCCGATCGAGCAGCAAATCTGGGAGCGCTGGGCCGCAAGCGGCTCGCCCACCGTCGATATTCTGCTTGAACGCGCCGCCGCTGCGGAAGCGGCGGGCGATAAAAATCTCGCAGTCGATTTTCTGTCTCAGGCCAGCGAGCTGATGCCGCGCTACGCCGAGCCATGGAATCGCCGCGCGAGCCTCGCATACGAGGCGCATGATTATTCCGGCGCCATCACCGCCATCCAGCAGACGCTGGAACGCGAGCCCCGCCATTTTGGCGCTATGGCCGCGCTTGGCCTCATCTATGAGGAACTTGGCCAGGAAAAAGCTGCGCTCGATGCATTCCGCGCCGCGCTCGCGGTGCATCCGAATTTCGAAGCCGCCAAGCGCGGCGTGCAACGGCTCGAACCGAAGATCGACGGTCAAGACGCGTGATGTTTGATCCCGCCGTTCTTGCGGCGGCGGGTATCGGCATTGCGATCCTCCTCGCCATTCTCATGCATGTCATGGAGCCGCCGCGGCGCATTGCGCGGGGCGACGGCGCGCTCGTTCACGTGATGGCGGGCGATGACAGCGTGCGTACCGCGCGCGCTATCGCGCGCGTGCTGGATGACGGATTCCGCGTCGAGACACATCCCCGCGCCGATGCGCGGCCGATCCTTGTCGCGTTTGGGCGCGCGGCCGGCAAAGCGTTTAAGCCCGCAGAAAACAAGCCGGCGCGCGCGCTCGTGCTGATCGATCCGCAGATCAAGACGATGGCGCCCGCCGACACGTTGTTTCCGCCGGTCGTGATCCTTGCCCCAGAGCACAAGCGGGTCGCGGCGCTCAAAGCCGCCCTGCCGCGCGCTGAGCTGATCGCCGCGCCAGCGTTCGCGCGCTCTCCCCAGAAACAGCGCCTGCAACTGATCGCACAAGCAGTCCGGCGCGCGGCGCGCATGGCCGAGGACGCTGGCGAGGGCTAAACTCAGACATCCTCACCGATTCGATAGCGAGATGTTTATGCCTGATTTCGGCGCCTCCGAAGCCGTCTCCGCCGCCCCACAGGCGCTGACGCAAAGCACGAAGGAAAAGCTCAAGCAGATCGTGGCGCGGATCGAGCGTCTTGAAGAGGAAAAGGCGCAGATCGCCTCCGACATCAAGGATGTCTACGGCGAGGCCAAATCGCTCGGCTACGATACGAAGGTCTTGCGTAAGGTCATCCGGCTGCGCAAACAGAATGCCCAGGAACGGGCCGAGCAGGAACAGATCATGGACCTCTACCTCCTCGCGCTCGGAGAAATCTGAGGATTGGTTGGCGCGCGACGTCGATCCCCGCCGCACGCGCAAGGCGCAAAGGCTCGTTGAACGCCTGAAACGGGCGGCGGAAACTTCGCCCGATCCGCTTTCCAATTGGGAAGACCAATTCCTTGCCGAGGTGGACGAGCGCCTTGGCAAAT
The DNA here is from genome assembly GCA_040507435.1 of Caulobacterales bacterium. Classification (GTDB taxonomy): domain Bacteria; phylum Pseudomonadota; class Alphaproteobacteria; order Caulobacterales; family Aquidulcibacteraceae; genus JBEVOS01. The sequence continues at coordinate 14,244 of JBEVOS010000108.1, forward strand.
ACGGCTCATCGTTCCGCGATCTCGCCAAGGGCGCGCCTGACGAAGCCGTGAGCCGTCTGCAAGCGCAGAAGCTCAAAGAGATCGCCGCGAAGGCTTCCGGAAAAACCAAAGCGCAGGCTGAAAAGCGCGCTTTAAAACAAGCAGCGAAACTGGAAGAAAAGCGCGCGAAGGCGCGGGAGGGGCGTCAGGGTGCGCTGAAGCGCGCCAAGGGTCGCGGGTAATGGTTCTAGCGGAGCCAAAGATCATCACCGTGCGGCAGGCGACCTTCGACGATGCGCCCGCCTGCACGAAGATTTTGCGCGAAGGCTGGAAGCGCGCCTTCCCGAACTTAAAGCGCAAAGTGGATTTGAACGTCTTTCTGGCCGAGACGGACGGCGAGAGCGTGCTCGTCGCGCTGCGCAAAAACCGCGTGCTCGGATTTGCGGGCGTCTACCTGCCGGAAAATTTCCTGCATCATCTCTACGTCGCCCAGCGCGTGCAGCGCAAAGGCGTGGGCTCGCTTTTGCTGCGCGCGTCGCGCGATTTAACGGGCGGGCCGATCAGTCTCAAAACACAGACGACGAATTTTCGCGCGCGCGCGTTCTACGATCATCATGGCTTCGTCGCCACCCAAACTGGCGATGACGGCATGGGCGCATGGGTGCGCCTGGAATCGCGGGACTAAAACAATCCGGGCCTGAGCCCCGGGGTGCGACGGTTCTCAGGCCCGGCTAGCGCGCTGTGCGTTTCCGTACAGCGAGTAGCTTTATCTGTTATGTCTTACGCCTGGGCGCGATCTTCCGGATCGAGGCCGTATTCGC
>JBEVOS010000110.1:0-5541 GCA_040507435.1 Caulobacterales bacterium
AAAGTTGAGCCTTGAGATATACTAAAGGCGAGCTAAAGGAGAGGTCAGAAGTTCGGGCGGGCGTCAGAGCCCGCCGCTGCCTATGTAACAGGGCCCGTCAGCCTCCAGGCTGGCTTACGCGGCATCTGAGAAGGCGACCATGAGTTCGAGCCGCGCAACACTCACACAGGAACAGGCTGCGCCGCCGCTTTCCTCACAGACGCTCACCCACCTCCAGCGGCTTGAGGCTGAGAGCATCCACATCATGCGCGAGGTCGTCGCTGAGTGCGACAAGCCGGTGATGCTTTACTCAATCGGCAAGGACAGCGCGGTGATGCTGCACCTCGCCGCAAAGGCGTTTTATCCCTCGCCGCCGCCCTTCCCGCTCCTCCATGTCGATACGACGTGGAAATTCCGCGCCATGTACGAGATGCGCGAGCGGATGGCGAAGGAGCTCGGGTTCGAGCTGATCGTTTACAAAAACCCCGACGCGGTCGCGCAGAACATCAATCCGTTTGATCACGGCTCCGCGCTCCACACCGATATCTGGAAGACGCAGGGCCTGAAACAGGCGCTCGATAAATATGGTTTCGATGCGGCGTTCGGCGGCGCACGCCGAGATGAAGAAAAAAGCCGCGCGAAAGAGCGAATTTTCTCGTTCCGCTCCGCGCAGCATCGCTGGGATCCGAAGAGCCAACGCCCCGAGCTTTGGAAGCTTTACAATACGAAGAAGCATCCCGGCGAAAGCATTCGCGTGTTTCCGATCTCGAATTGGACCGAACTCGACGTGTGGCAGTACATCCACCTCGAGAACATTCCGATCGTCGATCTCTATTATGCTGCGGAGCGCCCAGTCGTGCATCGCGGCGGCACGCTCATCATGGTCGATGACGACCGGATGCGTCTTGAGCCCGGCGAAAAGCCCGAGATGCGCAAGGTGCGGTTCCGCACGCTCGGCTGCTATCCGCTCTCCGGAGCCGTCGAAAGCGAAGCGGAAACGCTGCCGGAAATTATTCAAGAAATGCTTCTCGCCACAACGAGCGAACGCCAAGGCCGGATGATCGATCACGATCAAAGCGCGTCGATGGAGAAGAAAAAGCAGGAGGGATATTTCTGATGCGCCTCTCGACTTTGCTGCTGATCGCAACAAGCGGCCTGCGCCCATCGCTTGCATGTGAGCCGCCCCACACGCGGCAGAAACAGAATGAGCGCCGCGATGAGCTTGCGAGCGCCCTCAAGCTTGCGCGGGCGTGCTGAGATGAGCGCTCTTCTGGACGGCGTCCGCTATTTTCAGCTCGGTTACGTCACCCGCGATATCGAGCGTGCAAAAACGCTCTATGCGGAACGTTACGGCGTGCGGCAGTTTTTTCACTTCAGCACCGGGCAATTCGCCCCGCCAGGCGCGACGGGCCCATTTTCTGAAATCGCACTCGCCTACAAAAACGGCGTGCAGATCGAACTCATACAACCCGCCCCAGGGGCGGAAGGCATTTACCTCGACGCATTGCGCGCCGATGGCGGGGTGGCGCTCCATCACCTTGGCTATCTCATCGACACCGCCGAAGCGCTCTCGTCGCTAACTCAGTCATTCAAAAACCAGAACATTCCTGTTCCCGTGGAAAACATAAGCCCTGCTGGGCTTTCACTGATCTACGCGGACACGCGCGCGGACACCGGGCTATTCAGCGAATTTGTCTGCCTCGGCGAAGGCGGCCGCGCCTTCTTCGACAACGTTCCGCAAAATTAGAAAATCAACCGCGTAAATGGCTCACGTTTCCGATCTCATTGCGCAAGATATTAATTCGTGTCTTGAGCAGCATCAGCACAAGTCCCTGTTGCGCTTTATCACGTGCGGCAGCGTCGATGACGGCAAGTCCACATTGATCGGGCGCCTGCTCTACGATTCGAAAATGATCTTCGAAGATCAGCTGGCGGCGCTCGAAGCCGATTCAAAGAAAGTCGGCACGCAAGGCGGCGATATCGACTTCGCCCTGCTGGTGGATGGGCTGGCCGCCGAACGCGAGCAAGGCATCACGATCGATGTCGCCTACCGTTTCTTTTCGACGGACAAGCGCAAATTCATCGTCGCTGATACGCCGGGCCATGAGCAGTACACACGCAATATGGTGACCGGCGCATCGACCGCCGATCTCGCCGTCATTTTGATCGACGCGCGCAAGGGCGTGTTGACGCAGACGCGCCGTCATTCCTATCTCGTCGCGCTGATGGGCATCCGCCATGTCGTGCTGGCCATCAACAAGATGGATCTCGTTGGATTTTCCGAGGAACGTTTCCACGAGATCGAAAAGGATTATCGCGAATTCGCCGCCAAGATCGGCCTTAAAAAGAATGTGCTCGCGATTCCGATCTCTGGACTGAAAGGCGATAATATCGCGGCGAAGAGTGATGCGACGCCTTGGTATCAAGGCCCAACGCTCATGGAGCATCTCGAAACGGTCGAGATCGATGTCGAGCGGCTGGAGCGCGCGCCGTTCCGCATGCCGGTGCAATGGGTCAACCGGCCCAATCTCGACTTCCGCGGCTTCTCGGGGCTTATCGCGTCTGGCCGCGTTGCGCCCGGCGATAAAATTCGCGTCTCACCTTCCGGCAAAACCAGTAAAATTGCGCGCGTCGTTACGAAGGACGGCGATCTTACGCAAGCGGTGGCCGGACAATCGGTGACGCTGACATTGGAAGATGAAGTCGATTGCTCGCGCGGGGATGTCATCTCATCAGGAGATTCAGCGCCGGAAGCGGCCGATCAATTCGAAGTCACGCTCGTTTGGATGGATGATAAACCGCTTCTGCCGGGCCGCGCCTATTGGATGAAGATCGGCGCCAAGACGGTTTCGGCGTCGGTCGCCATCCCGAAGTACAAAGTGAACGTCAACACGCTTGAGCAGACTGCGACGAAGCAATTGGCGCTCAACGAGATCGGCGTGACCAATCTTACCACCGATCAAGCGATCGCGTTCGATCCTTATGCGCAGAACCCAGATCTTGGCGGTTTCATCCTCATCGACCGGATGACGAATGCGACTGTCGGCGCTGGGCTCATTCACTTCGCATTACGGCGTGCGCAGAATATTCATTGGCAAGCGCTTGATGTCGATCGCAGTGCGCGTGCGCATATCAAAGGACAAAAGCCGGCCGTGCTGTGGTTCACCGGCCTTTCGGGCGCCGGCAAGTCGACAATCGCCAATCTGGTCGAAAAGAAGCTGCACTCGCTCGGGCGGCATACGATCACGCTCGATGGCGACAATGTTCGCCACGGTCTCAACCGCGATCTTGGATTTGCTGATACGGATCGCGTCGAGAATATCCGCCGCGTCGCCGAAGTTGCGAAGTTGATGACGGATGCGGGCCTGATCGTGCTGGTCTCTTTCATCTCGCCATTCCGCGCGGAGCGGCGTTTGGCGCGCGATCTCATCTCGGGCGACGAGTTCTTCGAGATTTTCGTCGATACGCCGCTCATGGAAGCCGAGCGGCGCGATGTGAAAGGTCTCTACAAAAAAGCGCGCGCCGGAGAGCTAAAAAACTTTACCGGCATCGATAGCCCTTACGAGCCGCCGGAAAAACCTGAGATTCGCATCGACACCACCGTGACAACGCCCGCAGAAGCGGCCGAGCGCATTGTCTCGGCCGTCACCGGTGAAGGCGCGCAGGATAATTGGGTCGTCTAGTCTCGCGCTTGACGAGCGCTTTCCCCGCTCTAAACGATGCAGTATTCGCATTGCATCGAGGCTGGCGCGCCACATGGAATTCACACTGGCCGATCTACCAATTCGGCAACGCTACAAAATTCTCGTCTCTACCATCACGCCGCGCCCGATTGCTTGGGTGACGACACGGGGCCGCAATGGCGTCGTTAACGCCGCGCCTTACAGTTTCTTCAATGCGATGGGCGATGATCCGCCGCTTGTCGTCCTCGGGTTGCTGAAAGACGTCAAAACGGGCGGCGACAAAGACACCGCGACAAACATCTTCGAAACTGGAGAGTTCGTCGTCAATCTCGTCGGCGAGCATGATGCGGAAAAGATGAACCTTTCCTGCGTCGATACCCCCCGCGATGTCAGCGAAATAGAGTACGCGCAAATTGAAACTCGTCCCGCCAGCCGTGTCGCGCCGCCGCTTATCGCCTCCGCTCCAGTCAGCTTCGAGTGCGTGAAGCGTGAAATGCTTGAAATTGGGCCGCGTCAGGTGATCGCTGTCGGCGAAGTAATCGTCGCGCATATCGACGACCGCTACATCAGCGACAAAGAGCGGCTCCATGTGGATACGCTGGCGATGAAATTGATCGGCCGGATGCATGGCGCTGGCTTTTACGCGCGATCCAGCGATACATTCGAAATGCCGCGCGGCGCCTATGATCCAGAACACCTTAAAGCGGCCCGCGAAAGCAGCGAATAATTGCGGCCTTCGCGCATTGCCTCTTAAACCTTTGTCGGGATTTGGTTGAACGGCAGATTTTTATCGACTCGAATGTCAGCTGGCAGGCCGAGTACGCGTTCGGCGATAATGTTGCGCAGAATTTCATCGGTTCCGCCTTCAACGCGCGTCGCAGGCGAGCGTAGAAGCATGCGTTGAAAACGCGCCGCCGATGCTGACAATTCAGGATCCTGGATCGCGCCAGCCTGCCCTTGCAGATCGAGAGCGAACATTGCGACCTCTTGCATTGTCGCGCCGGCGACAAGCTTGCCGATGGAATTTTCCGGCCCCGGCGTTTCACCGCGTGAGACCGCGGATATCGCGCGCATGGCGGTGTATTTCAGGCCGCTCGTCCGCACAGCGAAATCAGCAAGTTTCGAACGCACCATGCGGTCTTCTATGGCAAGGCCGCTTTCAGTTTCGATCTCACAGCAAAGATTGAACAGGTCGGGAAAACCGGTCGGCATGCCCGAGCCGATAGACAAGCGCTCGTTCATTAGCGTGGTCAGTGAGACATTCCAGCCATCGCCGACTGCGCCGAGGCGCTGCGCATCGGGAATGCGCAGATTGGTGAAGAACACTTCGTTAAAGCCGCTGTCGCCGTTCGCTTGTTTGATGGGGCGGATTTCGATGCCGGGCGAATGCATGTTCACGAAGAACATGGTGAGGCCCTTGTGCTTTGGCACATTTGGATCAGTGCGCGTGATCAAAATCGCCCAATCGCTATGCTGCGCGCCGCTCGTCCAAATCTTTTGGCCGTTGACCACCCATTCATCGCCGTCTTTTTCGGCGCGTGTGCGTAAACCCGCGAGATCGGAGCCGCCGGCGGGCTCTGAGAAGAGTTGGCACCAGATATCTTCCCCGGATGCACAGCGCGGCAGAAATTCGCGTTTTTGTTCTTCTGTCGCGTAAGCCATCACGGTTGGCCCGCACATGCCGTGGCCGATCGTGAACAGGCCGGACAGCGCCGCGTAAGGCCCCTCCTCCTGTTGCCAAATCACACGCTGAATGGCGCTCGCATCGCCGCCGCCATATTCCTTCGGCCAATGCAGACATGCCCAACCAGCTTCCTGCTTTTTCTTTTGCCAAGCTTTGCAGTCTGCGTGGCTGAAATTGTGCTGCGCGAAGCCTGCA